>PULL01000048.1 GCA_003550945.1 Thioalkalivibrio sp.
CCTCTGCTCGTGATCGCAATCACCATCTTCGCACTGCACCACGCACTGGCGAAGGCCGCCCTCTTCCTCGGCACCGAGGTCGTGCGGCACCGCACCCGTCGTCCCGTGCTGTGGCTCTGGATCGGGCTCGGGATACCCGCGCTGGGTTTGGCGGGCCTGATGCCGAGCGGCCTGTTGACCAAGACCTCGCTGAAGGATGCACTGGTCGCGGGAAACGGCATGCCCGAGATGTGGGCACAGCTGCCGCTGCTGCTGGCCCTGGCGGCGATCGGTACCACGGCGCTGATGGCGCGCCATCTGTGGCTGCTGCGCCTGGAGGCTGGACGCGACGATGCCCGGCCCGCGGCCTGGCACGGATGGGCGCTGATCACGGCGGCGACGGTTCTCGGGGTATTCCTGCTGCCGATCTGGGGCATCTCGCCCTCCTGGTGGGCGGCGCTCGGCGGCCTGTTCGATGCCTTCTGGCCGGTAGCGATCGGACTGGGGCTGGCGGTGATCGCCTGGCGCTGGCTGCGGCCCTGGCCGATTCCGCCCGCGGACGTACTCGTGCTGCTGACGCCGCTGCCCGGTCTGGCCGTCCGAGCGGGCCGGGCGCTGGGGGTCACCGGCCCCGCGATCGAGCGGATCCTTCGCCACCTGCAGGCGCTTGCGCTGGACCGTTACCGGCGCGCCGATCACCGGATCGGACGCGCCAGCGTCCACCTCTGGCGCCGCGACGCGTCGCTGCTGTTCGCGCTGATCCTCGCGCTGCTGGCGGTCTACGGCCTGAGCATCGTCTGAGCGTCGAATCGCGGCCGGACCCCGCTCCCAGGGGGAAGCGGCGGCGTCCCTGATAGGGAGTGTGTTTCGCACGCGAACGAGCGTCGGGCTCAATCCCGGCATCTGGCGCGCCTTCGCGAGCAGGCTCGCTCTTACAAAGCCTTTTCGAGGCGTTCGCAGAGGATTTGCAGCGCGCGGACGCGCGCCCAGCGCTTATCGTTGCCCTCGATCAGGTTCCACGGCGCGAACTCGGTGCTGGTGCGCTCGACCATGTCGTTGACCGCGTGGGCGTAGGCATCCCACTTCTCGCGGTTGCGCCAGTCCTCCTCGGTGAGCTTGTGCTGCTTGAAGCTCGTCTCCTCGCGCGCCTTGAAGCGGGCCAGCTGCTCGTCCTTGTCGATGTGGACCCAGAACTTCACCAGCACAATGCCGTGTTCGGTGAGTTCCTCCTCGAACTCGTTGATCTCCCGGTAGGCACGCACCCACGCATCCTCGGAGGCGAAGCCCTCGACGCGTTCGACCAGCACCCGCCCGTACCAGGAGCGGTCGTAAATCGTGAAGCGCCCGGCTCGGGGCAGGTGGCGCCAGAACCGCCACAGGTAGTGCTGCGCGCGCTCTTCGTCGGTGGGGCTTCCGATCGGAATGACGCGGTAGCTGCGGGCATCGACCGCGGCGGTGATGCGCCGGATGATTCCGCCCTTGCCCGCAGCGTCCCAGCCTTCCATGAGTACGATGGTGCTGGTCTTGCGTTCCCTGGCGGTACGGGCGAGCACACTCAGGCGGCCCTGAAGGTCGGCAAGCTGCTTGCGATAGTCCTTCTTCTCAAGACTCTTCGACAGGTCGACAAAGTCGAGGATCGTCTTCTCGCTCTCCCTGGGCATCTTCCAGGCCGAGGTGGCCCCGCGCAGGGTCGCCGGATCCAGTGTCATGCGCTTGCCCACCACCTCGAGCACATGGCTTGCGGTGGTCACGTTGCGGTGGCGTTCGTCGTAGCCTTCGATGATCATCCACGGCGCCTCGCCGGTGCTGGTCTGGCGCAGCACGTGCTCCGCCACCTCGCGGAAGCGGTCGTAGGATTTCAGCGCAGCCAGGTCGCGCTCGCCGACGCGCCAGCGTGTCTTCGGATTCTTGCGCAGCCTCTTGACGCGCTCGACCTGCATCTGCTTGCCCAGGTGGAACCAGAGCTTGATCAGCAGTGCGCCATCGTCCACCAGCATCTTCTCGAAGATGTTGATGCGTTTCAGCATCAGGTCGAGGTCGCTGTCGTCGAAGTTGTTCTCGATTCGCTGCTGAATCGGGCAGCTGTACCAGGAGCCGAACAGCACGCCGATCCTGCCCTTCGGCGGCAGCGCGCGCCAGAAGCGCCAGAACGCCGGACGCTCCCGCTCCTCGTCGGTCATTTCGTCGAAGGCCGTGGTCTCGATCCAGCGGGGGTCCATCCACTGGTGCAGCATGTTCACGGTTTCGCTCTTCCCGGCGCCGTCGGCACCGGAAATCAGCAGGATCACCGGGAAATCGCATCCGCGCAGTTCCTGCTGCAGGTTCAGCAGTCCCGTGCGCAGCTCCGGCACCAACTCGTTGTAGTCATCCTTGGCCAGCTTGCGCCCAAGTTCCGCCGCTTCGAACATCGCTCACCTCCTGTGCGTTGTGCCCCGCGGCACAAGCTCCGAACATCCGCGCAGCATACACGAACCGGGCGTTTTCGATGGAGCGCGGCGCCTTGCCGCCGCCTTCACGGTCCGGGGCTTGTGCACCGGCCGCGCAGGCAAACCCGCGCAAGGCCCAAGCAGGAGCAAACTCCCGCAGGCCGTACCCGCGCTCCGGGGTCAGTCGAGGCGTGAGCGATCGCTGCCGCGCATGCGCCGCAGCACTCCGTCGCCGCGGCGCATGCTGAACAAGAGCAGCCCCATCCCGGCGAGTCCCAGCGGCCAGACCGGCCACGCAAGCCCCAGCCACTGCGGTACCGAATCCATCTGGGTCAGCAGGCCCGCGCCCAGCAGCAACCCGAGGCCGGCGATGGCCTCCAGGCGGCGGCGCGCGTCGCGCTGCAGCATCGTGCGCAGCTCACGCACCTCGGCTCGCAGCGCGGCATCGCGCTGCGTGCGTTCACGTTCTGCGTCCAGCACTTGCTGCAGCCGCGTCGGCAGCTCCGGCAGCTGCACCAGAACCTTCGGCAGATGGCGCTCGGCGCTGCGCAGGAAGGCGCGCACACCCACCTGCTCCGACATCCAGCGCTCGATGAACGGCTTCGCGGTGGTCCACAGGTCCAGCTGCGGATACAGCTGACGTCCCAGGCCCTCGATGTTCAGCAGTGTCTTCTGCAGCAGAACCAGCTGCGGCTGCACCTCCATGTCGAAGCGCCGGGCGGTCTGGAACAGGCGCAGCAGCACGTGCCCGAACGAGATCTGGTCCAGCGGCTTCTGGAAGATTGGCTCGCACACGGAGCGGATCGCGGCCTCAAACTCATCCACCCGGGTCCCCTCCGGCACCCAGCCGGACTCCACGTACAGTTCGGCGACACGCCGGTAGTCGCGGCTGAAGAAGGCGTGGAAGTTCTCGGCCAGATAATGCTGGTCCGACTCCAGCAGGCTGCCGACGATCCCGAAATCCACCGCGAGGTAGCTCGGCTCTTCGGGGTTGGTTGCATCCACGAAGATGTTGCCGGGATGCATGTCGGCGTGGAAGAAATTGTGCCGGAACACCTGGGTGAAGAAGATCTCCACACCGCGCTCGGCCAGCAGTTTCAGGTCGACACCGCGGGCGCGCAGTTCGGCGATGTTGGAGACCGGGATCCCGCTGATGCGCTCCATCACCATCACGTTGGTCCGGGTGTAGTCCCAGATCACCTCCGGGACGTACAGCAGCGGACTTTGCTCGAAGTTCCGGCGGATGGTGATCGCGTTCGCGCCCTCGCGCACGAGGTCGAGCTCGTCGATCACGGTCTTCTCGTACTCGGCGACCACCTCGCGGGGCCGCAGGCGCCGGCCATCGGACCAGTAGCGGTCCGCGAGGTTGGCGATCAGGTGCAGAATCTCGAGATCCGCGCGGATGGTGCGGAGAATTCCCGGGCGCACGACCTTCACGACCACCGAGCGCCCATCGCGCAGCCGCGCCGCGTGTACCTGCGCGATCGAGGCCGAGGCCAGCGGCACGTCGTCGAACTGCTCGAAGACCTCCGTGATCGGCCGCTCCAGCGAGATCTCGATCGCGAGCCGCGCCTGCTCGACCGGAAACGGCGGTACCCGGTCCTGCAGGCGGGCCAGTTCCAGCGCGATGTCGTCCGGCAACAGGTCGCGACGGGTGGAAAGCATCTGCCCGAACTTCACGAAAATGGGGCCGAGATCTTCCAGCGTGCGGCGGATGCGCTCGCCGCGGGTGCCCTCCTCGCGCCGGAACCAGTTCCACGGCAGCAGGTGCAGCAGAAAGCTCAGTGGCCGCAGTGGCTTCAGCGTGAACAGGATCGCATCGAGCCTGTAACGCACCAGCACGCGGCCGATGGTCCACAGGCGCAGGCCCTGTTTCAGGGTCCTGATCATCCCGGCCGGGGCAATCCGGGGCCGCTCGGTGGAGAATCCGGGAGGCCCGCTGCCTCCAGCCGGGCGACTCTCGCCTCGAGTCGCGCGGCATCATCGCGCAGCTCCGCGAGGTCGGCGGCGAACGCTTCGAACTCACCCGAGGCCGGCAGCCAGCGCGCCTCTTCCTGCGCGTATTCCGCCGAATCCTGCAGACCGCGGTCCACGAACCGGCGGACCTGTTCGCGCAGCGTCTCCCCGGCCTGCAGCAGCGGCCCGGCGGTACCGGCACCGGCCACGGACTCGAACCAGCCGGCCCAGTCGAACGACACGCCCGCCAGCGCGCGCTGCAGGTCGGTCAGCACCGCAGCGTCCCCTTGCAGACGAACGCTGGAGCGGTCTTCCCGAGCAAGCGCCGCGGCCAAACCCACCGGCGAACCCCTGACGGTCACGTCGGGTTCCTCGTCCTCCAGCGAACCGAGCACCTGCAGGCGGTCGGCGGCACCGAGAAAGACCAGGCCGAGACCCGGAGGTTCGACCACGACCCTGATGGACCGTCCCGCCAGCCGGGCGATCGCGGGCTCGGAGGAGGCCTCCAGCCACCGGTTCAGCGCGAACTCGAGCACGGCCGCCAGCGCGGTCGGCAATGGCCGGATCCGGGGAGCCTCCGTCGAGCCGAGGGGATCGTTGTCGGGATCGGTCATGGCATCACAGCCTCGTGGCCCGGTGCAGCGCGACCACGCCACCGGTCAGGTTCTCGTACTGCACCCGTTCCAGGCCCGCGTCGCGCATCATCTGCGCGAGGCTCTCCTGATCGGGATGTACGCGGATGCTCTCCGCGAGATAGCGGTAGCTGTCGGCGTCGCTGGCGATCAGCCGGCCCATCAGCGGCATCACCCGGAACGAATACAGGTCGTAGAACGGCCGCAGCGGGGCATAGGGCTGCGAGAACTCGAGCACCAGCAACCGGCCACCCGCCTTCAGCACCCGGTGCATCTCCGCCAGCGCGCGCTCCTTGCGCGTCACGTTGCGCAAGCCGAACGCGATGGTGATGCGATCGAAATACTCGTCCGGAAACGGCAAGGCCTCGGCGTCACCCTGCACGAAGTCGATGTTGCCGGCCAGTCCCTGATCGAGGAGCCGGTCGCGACCCACCACCAGCATCGATGCGTTGATGTCGCAGACGGTCACCCGTCCGCGCTCGCCCACGCGTGGCGCGAACGCCGCGGCAAGGTCGCCGGTCCCGCCGGCAAGGTCGAGCACGCGCATCCCCGGCCGCACCGCAGTGCGCTGCACCGTGTGGCGCTTCCAGAGTCGATGAATGCCCATCGACATCACGTCGTTCATCAGGTCGTACTTGCGCGCGACCGAGTGGAAGACCTGCCCGACCCGGGCGGCCTTCTCCTCTTCCGCGACGGTTTCGAACCCGAAGTGGGTCTTGCCGCGCCCTTCTTCGTCCGTCATGGCTGCGTCAGTGTGTCTTGCGTTGGTGACCTGCGGCGGCGAGCTTCTCGAGGTACTCCTGCCAGAGCTGTTCCTGCTCGATGCCAAGGTTGTACAAGTAGTCCCAGTCGTAGATCCCGGTGTCGTGCCCGTCGGAAAAAACCAGTTTCACCGCGTAGTTGCCGACCGGCTCGATGTCCGTGATGTTCACGTTCTCCTTGCCGACCTGAAGCGTGTCCTGCCCGGGGCCGTGGCCGCGCACCTCCGCCGAAGGCGAATACACGCGCAGGAACTCGCAGGGCAGCCGCAGCGTGGTGCCGTCGGCATAGCCGAGTTCGAGAATGCGGGACTTCTGGTGCAACTGGATCTCGGTGGGGCGGTGCTTGCTGCTCATTGGATGCTCCTGAAAAAAGGGTCGGTGGGCATGAGGCGGCCGTCAGGTGCCACTTGCGCTGTCTGGTGGGCCCGCTGCGCGCGGCCTACCCTAACCGCGTTCCGTTGCGCCACCGAATAACCTCTCCGTTCCGGCACCAAACCAGCCGGCATCACAGAATATACCGGGACAGATCCTCGTCCTGAATCAGTTCGCCCAGAGACTGCTCCACCATCGCCGCGTCCACGATCACCGGACCGGACACGTCGGGCGCCTCGAAGGCCACCTGCTGCAGCAGCCGCTCCAGCACCGTATGCAGACGCCGGGCGCCAATGTTCTCGGTTCGTGCGTTCACTCCGTGGGCGATCTCCGCTATCCGGCGGACCCCATCGGGCCGGAATTCGACGGTCACGCCTTCGGTGCCCAGCAGCGCGGTGTACTGCTCGGTCAGCGATGCGGTCGGCTCGGTCAGGATCTGCACGAAGTCGTCCACCGAAAGCGCGCCCAGCTCCACGCGGATCGGCAGGCGGCCCTGCAGCTCGGGAATCAGGTCCGAAGGCTTCGCCAGGTGGAACGCGCCGGAGGCGATGAACAGGATGTGGTCGGTACGCACCATGCCGAGCTTGGTGTTCACCGTGGTGCCTTCGACCAGCGGCAGCAGGTCGCGCTGAACACCCTCGCGGGAGACGTCGGTGCCGCCGTGCTCGCTGCGCTTCGCGACCTTGTCGATCTCGTCGATGAACACGATGCCGCTCTGTTCCACCCGCTCGACCGCCTTCAGCTTCAGTTCGTCCTCGTTGACCAGCCGCGCCGCCTCCTCGTCGATCAGCAGGCGCATCGCGTCGCGGATCTTCAGGCGTCGGCTGCGCATGCGCTGGCCACCGAGATTCTGGAACATCGACTGCAGCTGGCTGGCCATCTCTTCCATGCCTGGAGGGGTCATGATCTCCAGCCCCGGCTGCACCGCGCGCACCTCGATGTCGATCTCGCGATCGTCCAGGCTACCCTCGCGCAGCCGCTTGCGCAGCTTCTGCCGGGTGTCGCTATCGGCCGCCGGCGGCTCCGGTTCGGTGTAGCCGGCGGCACGCGGGCGCGGCAGCAGCGCGTCGAGGATGCGCTCCTCGGCAGCGTCCTCGGCCTGGCGCCGGTGCCGCACCATGTCCTCCTCGCGCAGCTGCTTGATCGCCGCGTCGGCGAGGTCCCGGATGATCGACTCCACGTCCCGCCCGACATAGCCGACCTCGGTGAACTTGGTGGCCTCGATCTTCAGGAACGGGGCCTTCGCGAGGCGGGCCAGCCGGCGGGCGATCTCGGTCTTGCCCACCCCGGTGGGCCCGATCATCAGAATGTTCTTCGGCGTGACCTCCTGGCGCAGCGCCTCGGGCAGCTGCTGCCGGCGCCAGCGGTTTCGCAGCGCCACGGCCACGGCGCGTTTGGCTTCGTCCTGGCCGATGATGTAACGGTCCAGCTCCTGGACGATCTCGCGCGGAGTCATGTCAGTCATGCAAGGATCCTTGTCAGGCTTGGCGATTCTCGGGGCCGAGGTGTTCCAGCGTGATCTGGTGGTTGGTGTAGATGCAGATGTCGGCCGCGATGTGCAGGCTCCGTTCGACGATGTCGCATGCAGGCAGTTCCGTGTGCTCCAGCAGCGCCCTTGCCGCCGCCTGCGCATAGGGCCCGCCGGACCCGATCGCGATCAGGCTGTGCTCCGGCTCGATCACGTCGCCGTTGCCGGAAATCACGAAGGAGTGCTCGCGGTCGGCAACCGCCAGCAGCGCTTCCAGCCGCCGGAGCGCCCGGTCCATGCGCCAGTCCTTCGCGAGTTCCACCGCGGCGCGCATCATGTTGCCCGAGTGCTTCTCCAGCATGCCCTCGAAGCGCTCGAACAGCGTGAAGGCGTCCGCGGTGCCTCCGGCAAAGCCCGCGAGGATGCGGTCATGGTAGACGCGGCGCACCTTGCGCGCGTTACCCTTCATCACCGTGTTGCCCAGCGACACCTGCCCATCGCCGCCGAGCGTGACCTCGCCGTTGCGCCGTACGCTGACGATGGTGGTTCCACGAAACTGTTCCAAGAACAACCTCCTTCGCTGACTGAATCCTGGACCCGAATCTCAAGCCCGCCTCAATGAGGGCGAATAGGCCACGGATGAACGCGGAAAAGAACAGATGACAAAACATGCACGCAGAGCATGGAAGTCAGGCGCCTGCCTCGCTCTTCGCGCCAGACGCGCCCGCAGCGCCTTCGTTGCAAACCGGAGGGGACTGGCTAACCTTCGTCACCCGCTCTTCAACCCTCATTCATTCGTGTTTATCCGTGTCCATCCGTGGCTAATCTGCCCTCGGCCAACTCTCCCGTGGGCGATTGCGAGCCGCCCGGCTTCAGCATCTTGCGCCTTGCGCGCGGATGGGCACTGTCGTAGACCTGCGCGAGATGTTGAAAATCCAGATGGGTATAAATCTGGGTGGTCGCGAGATCCGCGTGACCCAGCAGCTC
>PULL01000101.1 GCA_003550945.1 Thioalkalivibrio sp.
ACCGGCAGCGACGCGCTGGCCGCTTTCGAGGCGAAGATGGAAGCCGACGGTTTCGGCGGCTGCTGAATCCCGCCGGTCAAGTCTGAAAAAAGCCGCCGACCTGTGAAGCCGGGTCGGCGGCTTTTTCATTTCCGGGACAGCCTTTGGTGGGCCCGCTGAATTGCAGGCTCGAAGGCGACAGGGATTTCCGGGCCGTCACGCCAGGTTCCACGCAAGCCGGGTCCGGGCTGTTTGACTTGAAAATAAAGCCACGGAAGCACACGGAAAACACGGAAGGTACGACCGATCAACCGCTTGTCGTACCTGTCCGTCATTTTCCGTGGCTTGGGATGGAGGCGCGCCGCTGGCGCCGTCCCTCGCCCCGGCTTTCGTCAGAACGTAGCGTTCCAGAACAGCCCGACGCTGCGGCCCGGCGCCTTGATGTCCTGCGCACCATTCGCGGGATCGATACGGTCCTCGATCATCGCGTTCACGTGTTCGCGGTAATCCCTGTCGAACAGGTTGGTAACCGAAAGCGTGAGTTCGTGCCCGCGGAAACCGCCGGAAGGCCCGAACCGGTAGCCGACCGAGGCATCGGCGGTGGTGAATCCGGACGTTTCGCGCTCGGTTCCGCCACTGAAGAGATCTGCAGTGCGGCTCTGACCAGCGACCGCGCGCACTTGACCCAGCCATTGCAGCCCGCGCGGCTGCCGCTGCTCCAGGCCGACGGTGAGTTCCGATGGCGGCATCTGGTACAGCGGTTCGTCGAATGCCGAGTCGCGGTTGTCCCCGCGCAGCCAAGTGCCCCAGGCGAACGCATTCAGGCCGTTGCCGAGGTCGTGGTCCAACGTAAACTCCGCACCGCGGATTCGCGCCTGTTTGAGGTTCACTGTCTGCTTGAAGCCTGGGGCAAACACCTGGCCACCAATGTAATCCTTGATGCGACTCTCATAGACCGAGACCGAATAATTGGTACTGCCAACCTGCCCTCGCGCGCCTAGTTCGAAGGAGCGGTTACGCTCTGGATCGAGCTGTGGGTCGCTGACCCAGGTGAACCCGTCACTGTAGGGATAGCTTAGATAGCGTTCCAGGAGGCTGGCCGAACGATAGCCTTCGGACAGGCTGACATATGGTCTGAAGGCTGGGTCCAGATCCCAGTTCAGGCCGGCAAACCAGGAGAGGTTGCGGTCTGTATTTTTGAGGTCTGTGTCGCGGTATAGTGGCGGAAATTCTGGGTCTTCGACATCAAAACCGATCAGGTACCGATCCGCATTTCCTCTGACCTCGTCATAACGTACACCGAGGCTCACGATGAAGTCGTCGAGATAGATGTCATTCTGCGCAAAGATACCCGTCGAGCGAAGTTTGGCGTTGTCAATCAGGGGAATGCGTACGGTTGGATCCCAGTCCGTGTTGGCCCTTCCAATGAATGAAACCGGCGACGCCTTCAGTTCCCACGTATCTGCACCCACGAGCATCACGTGTTGCGGATGCGGCGAGAACTCGAGTTGGATCCGTGCACCATCCGTGTCGAAGTCGGTGTCTGAGGTCCGATAGTCCTTCGCCAGTTCACGGTTCCAGTCGTAGTTGCCGCGTTCCAGCTCCTGGCGGTAGATCGAGGCAGACAGCCTAGGCGCCCAGTTGCCCCCAAGTTCCCCTGTGTAGGAGAGTTCGAACAGGTCCCGCGTTTTCTCGGGCGCATAGTGTGTGTTGAGCCCCTCTGGCTGCGGAAATGGTCCGCCCAGTTCCTGGTCTCGGAAGTTGCGGGACGCCAGATACCACACATCCTCCCGCCGGTCCCGCTGCGCGAGGAACTGAACCTCGTGGCCTTCGGCGAGCAGCCTGCGATAGCGCAGGCTGAGCGAGGTCTGCTCTGTGCCGGAGTCGTCGAGGCGCTCGCCGTCGCCCATTTTGTAGTCGTCGGTGTCGAGCCGTGCGATGGCGAGGTCGAGGACGTTGCGGGAGTCGGACAGCGACACGCCCACCGCGGCGCGGATGCCGTCGTCCACCGAGGTGTAGCCGAGCCGGGACCAGCCGTTGAGCTCCGGGTCCGCGGTGAAGTCGCCGCCCCGGGTGATGATGTTGATCACCCCGCCCATCGCCCCGGAACCGTATAGCACCGAGCTCGGGCCGCGGATCACCTCGATGCGCTCGATCATGTCGATGTTCACGTAGGAGGCGAGTGAGCCGCGGCCCGGCGGCTGTAGCGCATTGATCCGCACGCCATCCACCAACACCAGCACCTGGTCGCGCTTCAGCCCGCGGATGATCGGGTCCTGGCCCACCGAGCCGTCCACCGCGACCGCGAGACCGGGCTCTCCGCGCAGCAGGTCGCCGAGCGTCCGCGCCTGGCTGCGTTGGATCGAGTCGACTTCGATCACGTTCACCGACCGTGGTGTTTCGGCAATCAGTGCCTCGTAACCCTTGGCGGTTACCGTGACCGGCTCGAGCAGCACGACGTCGTCCGCGTTGACCAGCGCCGCAGAGACGGCGACGGCCAGACTGACGGCGGAGGTGGCGGTTCTCTTCATCGAAATCCCCTTTTTCGAATCATTTTTTGATATGGACAGGCGCGGATTCACCGGTTTCGTGCGAACAATCGACCGAAGCCGCGTGATCCTGGGCGCCTGATTGCAGTTCCTGCAGCGGATCGATGGTGGCTTTGAAGGCTGCCCCGCTGCGTGTTCAGCTATGGGACGGCGGTTGATAATATAAGAAGGTTGGGATGCTGACGAGGCAAACAGTACGCGCAACGTCGTTTTGACGCGGCCCGGAAAAGCGCATAGATTCCAGCCCATGACGACGCTCCAGCAAAGCCCCGCAGGTCTCGCGGGGCTTTTGTTTGCCCTTCACGCCCCATCACGTGCTGGCTCCGGGCCGGGCCGGATCGCGGCCCTGCCGGCTCGTTTCGCGAGGCGGCTTCGGCTGGCGGTCGTCAGCGTATGAAGTCACCTTCGGTCAACAGGGAAACTGCCATGTCCATGTCCGCACTCGTTCGCTCTCTCGTCGGGCTCGCGCTGTTTGCGCTGGCCGTCACCGCGCAGGCGGAGCTTCTCAAGCCGCTGGTTCTTGCGTATACCAAGGTGGGCGGTGACGTCGCCACGGAGGCTCGAACGGTCAGCGAGCGCCTGACCGGTGCAGGCTTCGAGGCCCTCGGCGAATACGCGGTCGACCGGGACGTAAAGGTACTGGTGTTCACCTCGCGGGAGATGCTGGAAGCGGCCGCGAGTTCGGGGCGGGGCGCCTATATCGCCCCCCTGCGGGTGGCGGTGACCCGGGTGAACGGCGAGGTCCAGGTCAGCTACAACAATCTCGAGTATTTCCGGCACGCCTACCAGGTGGAGACCTCGCTGGCCGGGGTGATGTCGCGGGTTGGAACGGCGATCGGTTCGCAGGAGGCCTTCGGCGCCCAGGGCCTGAGCCCGGCCGTGCTTGCACGCTACCGCTACGCTTTCGGGATGGAGCGCTTCAGCGACCCCTATGAACTCGCGAACTACCCGAACCGCGAGCGGGCGCTGGCTGCGCTGGATGCCAACCTGAGCGCGGGCAGGGGCGGCGTGCGCGAGATCTACCGGATCGACATCCCCGGGCGTGATGCAACCCTGATCGGGGTGGCGATCCGCGAAGACGCCGGCGCTGAACGCAATGCCTCGGACCTGTTCAAAATGACAACCGTGGACGTGGGCGATCGCAGGCACAGCGCCTACCTCCCGTATGAGATCCTGGTCGACGGCGGCCGCGTCGAGGCCCTGCACATGCGGTTTCGCATGGCGCTGCACTTCCCGGATCTGAGCATGATGGGCGAAAATAGCTTCATGCAGCTGCGGCGCTCGCCGCCGGCGGTCGAGAAGGCGCTCGCCGAGGTGGCCGGCGGCTGAGCCGTCAAACCGGCCGCGGGCTGCCGGGATGGCCGCCCGCGGTTGGCCGAACGAGGTAAAAAGATGACTGACATCGCATCCCGGCTGGAATCGATTCGCGACCGGATTGCCGAGCTGGGGTCGGAAATGGACCGCGCCCAGCACAGCGATGCGGCCGAACGCCTGCGTTCGCTGGCTGCGGAGTTGCAGGGTGCAATCGGGGACCTGCCGCCACCGCCGGCGCCGGTGCGGAAGGCCCGGCGCAAGCTGCCCGATGTCGAGAAGTGCCCGCGCTGCACCATCCGCAGCCTGCACATCATCCCGGAAGAAGTCCGCGTCGCCGCGGACGGCACGGAAGAGGTGCTCTGGCGCTGCTCGAGTTGCGGCCACGATCTCTGGCGCAGGGACGACTGAGTTCAGGCGGGCTCGCAGCTCAGTTGGCCGAGCGCTGCGCTGGCAGTCAGGGGCCGACTACCCCCTTGTCCCGGGGCCATTTCCCGGCGCCTCTGCCGGTTTTGTATCCTCCACGCAGAATGGCGATACCAGAGGCGAGCATGACGGCACCGAAGATCACCAATATCGGCAATATCCGCAACGAGCTCAACAAGTACAAGAAGGGCAAGAAGTTCGACATTCACCAGTTCAACCAGATCGCCCGCCTGGCCTGGCTGGGCCGCGTGGTGATGCAGCCCCTCGACCCGCAGGACGCGGAGTGCAAGTCGTTCCTTGTTTTCGTGCAGGAACCCGATGAGCTTGCCGCGCACTTTCTGGACACGGATCAGGAACTGATGGGAGCGATGCACATCGTGGATGGCGAGCAGGCGGAAGCGCTGATCCAGGTGCTCCGCAGCGGCGTGGAGGAACGCGCGAAACTGTACGAAGACCTGTCCCGCAGCGACTTCTACTTCCGCTATTTCTATCGCCCCAAGGAAGAGAAGGTTCCCGAAAGCTCGGCGGCGGCCCCGCAGGGCCGGGACGAGGACTGAATCCTTGCCGAGCTCCGAGCCGCCCGTATGGCTGGATGCGGGCCGGGTGACCGCGCGCGACATGCATGCCCTGTACACGGGCATGACGGCGTGCACCGGGGATGGCGATCCGATCCGGGTGCTGTGGCTTTGCAGCGACGAGGCGCACGTGTCGGTTGGGGCGAGCCAGAACCCGGCCGCCGATCTGGATCTCGACGGCTGCCGGCAGCAGGGGATCGCTGTGCTGCGTCGCCCGCTGGGCGGCGGCGCGGTCTGGATTGACGCCGACCAGCCCTGCTTTTTCCTGGTGGTTCCGCGACACGCCCTCGCGCGTGGCCACCGGCACCTGTTCTCGCTCGGCATGGGCCTGGTGGTGGCGGTGTTGCGGCAGTTGGGTTTCGAGGACGTCGAGACGCGCAGCCAGGACATCTGGGTTGGTGGCCGCAAGATCATGGGGACCGGTGCAGCGACGCTTGAAACGGGTTGCGTGTTCGGCGCGAGCTTTCTGCGCCGCTTTCCGGCCGAGCGTTTCCTCGCCTGCATTTACGAACCCAGCGAAGGCTATCGCGAGTGGGTGTTGCAGGCGCTGCAGGAGGGCATCACCGATTGCGAGCGGGAACTGGTGGAGATTCCGGACAATGACGCGTTCCGGGATGCGCTGCTCGAGGCCCTGCGGCAACGTTTCGGGGGAGAGCCCCGGGCGCAGCCTCTGGAACCCGCGCAGCGGGAGGCGTGGATCCAACGCGGTCGCGAGGAACTGGAGGATCTGGAGCAGGGAGAAACCCGCGCCGCAGTACCCTCGGGAATCCGGATCAACCGCGAGAACCACGTGTTCGAGACCAACTCGCGCTGCGGGCGGTTGCGGCTGCACCTGTCGGGCAAGGAGATCCGGCGGATCTGGTGCGAGGAGCCGAAGATCAACACCGTGCTGCAGGAGCGCGCGCTCGGACTCGTGCCCGAACGCCTGGTCCTGCGTTCGAATCTGAGCCGGGGCCTGGACGCATCGCTCGCCGACGAGATCAGCTGCCGGGTGGATGCGCTCTACCGGGGGATCCGCTCCAATTAGCATGAAAATTTAGCCACGGAAGTACACGGAAATGGCGGAAAACGCTAAATGATTCAATTCTCTTTCCGTGCCTATCCGTCTGCTTCCGTGGCTCGCTTCAATGCCTGGGGGTACGTTGGAGCCCCGGCCACGGGCGTCAGCAGCGAGTGAGAACCGATGACCGAACCGACGATCGCGCGGCGGCTGGAACGTCGCATCATCCTGATGACGCAGGATCCGGAGATGATCCACGAGGTGCAGGCCTGCCTGGAACCGCCCTGGGAGGTGACGGTGGTGACCGACCTCGAGGATCTCGGGGCGTGGAACGAGGTGCTCCTGTACCGGTTTCTGTTGCTGGATCTGGACGAGGTGGATGTATTCGATCCGCTGGACGTGATCCGGATCCTGCGGATGGAGTACCAGATCAACCTGCCGGTGTTCTGCTTCGGCGGCGATGCCGATATCCAGGATGAAATGCGTCTGTCCCGCGCCGACCGGTTCTTCAGCCGCGAGGAGATGATTCAGCGGCTGCCCGAGTTTCTGCGCCAGTACGACTGGTAGGGTAGGTTTGCCGAGGGGTTCGCCTCCCACGGGGGAGCGGGTCCCGTCGTGGGAGGCCCGCCTCTGGCCGATGGGGTCTCCTGGAGCGCGGGTTGGTCGCCGGGATGGTAGCCCTTCCCGAAAAAGCGTTTGGTCCCGGCGTGCGCAGGTCTTCAGCCGACGGGCGCGCGCTTCAGCACGTCGATTCGAACCGTCTCCCGGAACGCGTCGCCCGCACCCTCGATGGTCAGCACGCCGATCCGGGTTCCGGGGGTGTCGTAGCTGAACTTGCAGTCGAAGCTGCCGGGCAGCTGGATGGTGTTCTCGCAAAGCACGTCGTCGCCCACGGCGAAACGCGCCTTCGCCTCTCCGGACCCGTTCAGCATCGCCTGGAGGCGGAATTCCTCGTTCACGGGGCGGCGATAGAACGCGGGATCCCGGTTGGCGTTGTACTGCAGGTTGTTCAGCTTGATCAGTTTCACGAGTTTCATTCCGGCTCCCCAAGCGCACTCATTCCGAGTGAAATGGTCAACATTAGTAAACCGTGAAATGATACCGCATTCCGGCCTTCACCCAAGATCGGCGTGCCGCGAGTGTGGGCACCGGTGACCGGCCCTTCCGCCGAAACCATGGAGTGTTCATGAAGAACCTGCTGAATCGACTGCGCGGCGTCGAGCGCGACGTGCTGGAATCCCCCGCCGATGCCGACGCGCCGTTCTACGTGGCGCAGGGCGACGAAATCGAGATCTTCCGCGCGGCCTGGAGCCGGCGACTGCCGGTGATGCTGAAAGGACCCACCGGCTGCGGCAAGACCCGCTTCCTGGAGCACATGGCCCACGTGCTGAGCAAGCCGCTGGTGACGGTGGCCTGCCACGAGGACCTGACCAGCTCCGATCTCGTCGGCCGGTTTCTGCTCGAGGGCGAAGAGACGGTGTGGCAGGACGGGCCACTGACCCGGGCGGTGAAGGAGGGTGCGATCTGCTACCTCGACGAGATCGTCGAGGCGCGGACCGACACCACCGTGGTGATTCACCCGCTGACCGACCACCGGCGCCAGCTGCCGCTGGACAAGCGCGCGCGGGTGATCGACGCGCACGAGGATTTCATGCTGGTAATCTCCTACAACCCGGGTTACCAGACGGTGCTGAAGGACCTGAAACCCTCGACTAAACAGCGCTTTGTCGGCATTCACTTCGACTATCCCGGCGAAGAGATCGAGCGCCGGATCGTCGCCCAGGAATCCGGCGGGCTGGATGCCGACCGGGTCGAGCGGCTGGTCGCCGCCGGGCGCCGGGCGCGCGCACTTAAGGACCACGGCCTCGAAGAGGCCACCTCCACCCGGGCACTGGCCTATGCCGGCGAGCTGATGCAGGCGGGACTGTCGCCGCGCACGGCCTGCCGCGCGGCGATGATCGCGCCGATCACCGACGATCCCGAGCTGGTCGAGGCGCTGGAAGAGATCGTCGCCGCGCACTTCCCCGAGCCCGAAGAGGCAGCGACCGCCGCTCATGGCTGAAGCCGAAGACCTCGTCGCGATCGAGGAGGTCCTGCAGCAGCTGGAGCGGATCAGCTTCGTCGCCCACCGCGACGCCAAGAGCGCACTGCCGGCGATTCGCGATTTCGGTCCCGCGACCGCGCGCGCCTGGATCGAGACCGCCCGCGACCTGTTCCTCCACGACCGTGAATGCGGCAAGAGCTTCATGCGCCACTCCGAGCGCCTCGCGGGGAATACCGGCGTGGTCGAGCCCTGGACGGTGCAGGCACGGGAGTTCCTGCAGTGGGTGAATTCCCACTATGCGCTGGAGGGGTTTCTCGCGCAGGCGGACCGCGTCTGGTCGGCCTGGGGCGAAGCCGGCGAACGCGAGTGGTTCGCGATCGGCCTGCGCTGGTGCGGTCGCAGCCTGGCCGATGCGCGCGCCTTTTTCGAGACCCCGTTCGACCGCCTCGACGGCGGCAGGGGCCCTGACGGACTGCGCACGCTGATCGAGCCCGCCGAGCGGCTGTACGACGAACGCGGGCTGACCCTCGACTGCTACCTGGCCGGCGCGCCGATGGCCCGCAACATGGTCGGCGACGACGGCC
>PULL01000036.1 GCA_003550945.1 Thioalkalivibrio sp.
GCTTGACCGTGAACGGACGACGGTTTTCTTCGACGGCGGCTGCCCGATGTGCCGCCGCGAGATCGCTCACTATCAGCGCCTGGATGGCGCAGGCCGGATCCGCTGGCTGGATATCCACCGGGAGCCGGATGTCGTTGCTGAGGTGGGCGTGAGCTGGGAAACGGCGATGCAGCGCTTGCACGTCCGCAGCGGTACTGGGGAGCTGCACACCGGTGTGCCGGCGTTCGTTGCGATCTGGCGCGAGCTCCCCCGCTACCGTTGGCTCGCCCGCGTGGTGGCGGCGGTGCCCGGACTGATCCCGCTGCTCGACTTCGCCTACGGCCGATTCGCGCGCTGGCGCTGGCGGCGCCGTTGCCGGGATGGCGTCTGTGCGTCCTGAATGCGATCCAGCGGCAGCGCCATGCTGAAGCGGCAAAGGACACCGATGACACCGAAGCGCGTCTTGCGAACGGCCCACGCGGGTGCAAGCGTAGCGTTATCCGCTTTTGCGGGCCGCGGCTGTTGGATTGCGGCCGACCGGGTGCGCCCGTGACCCGGACCATCGCCCGTCCGCCGCAGCTGGTCTGGTTCAAGCGCGATCTCCGTGTGCAGGACCATCGCCCGCTGGCCATTGCCGCCGAGCGCGGCCCGGTGATCCCGCTGTATGTCATCGAGCCCGAGCTCTGGGCCCAGCCCGACGCCGCCTAGCGCCACTGGGCGTTCATTCGCAGCGGCCTGCAGACGCTGGACCGCGACCTGACCCGCCTGGGACAGCCTCTGATCCTGCACCGGGGGGATATCAGCGCCGTGCTAAACGAACTGCACCGCGCGACGGGATTTTCCACCCTGTGGTCGCACGAGGAAACCGGCAACGGCTGACTGCGGTGCGCCGCCAGCCCCAGAGAGCCGAGAGGAAGTGCGAGACATCCAGCAGAAGATGGGCAGCCGCCGCGGTGCACGCCGGAGCCGCAAACCACCCGGCCCGCCGACCGAATTGGGGTTTTGATCGATAAACACCGACGCAAGCACCCATGACTTGCGCCACAAGGCCCGCCGACCATCGGCAGACGTCACACAGCGCACGGCATTGCGGCAGACAGGTTCCGGGGACGGTTTTGTATCCCGACGCTTGGCTTGGTAAAAACCGATGGCCATACTGGGAGCCGAAGATGATCGTGATCTGCGCGGCCAACTCATCCGGTGACAGTTGACCGACAGCGCGGGGTTCTCCAGGAACATGGTCAAGGCTGAGTCCAAGACGCTCATTCGCTGTCCGTTGCCCGCGGTCTACGCCTTCGTTGTCGAAGGCTTCGTGCGTAATTACCCGCGCTGGTCGCCAGAGGTCCAGAGCCTGCGACCGCTGACCGAAGGGCCCCTTTGCATGGGCTGGACGGCACACCAGGTGCGCATCGACCAGGGCCGGCGAACCGAGACGGATTTCCGGGTCGTGGTACTGGATCCGCAGCGGCGCGTCTGTTTCCGGGGTGTGCGCGACCCATTCGTGATCGAATATCGGTTCGTTGAACGCGGGGACGAGACCGGGCTGATCTTCAGCTTCGAACTGGCGCGGCTCGGTTTCGCGCTGCGTCCGTTCGAAAAACTGATCCGTCTGGCGGTCCAGGACGGCACCGAACGCGTGGTGCGCAATCTTAAGCTGTTGATCGAGAGAGAAATCGCCTAGACGTGCGACGCGCGTCCCGCGCAGCGCACCCATCGTTCGGAGGAGCGGATGCTGTTCACCGCCGAGAAGGACACCGGGATCATTCCCACCGTGCTTACCCAGATCCTGGACACCTGCGTGAACGGGGTCACGCTGTCCGATCCCGATCTGCCCGACAACCCGATCGTGTATGCGAACTCAGTGTTCGAACGCATCACCGGTTACAGCCAGGAAGAAATCCTGGGTCGCAACTGTCGTTTCCTGCAGGGTGAGGACCGGGACCAGCCCGGCCTCGAGGCCATCCGCGAGGCGTTGCGGGAGCACAGGCCGATCGAGGTGACCCTGCGCAACTATCGCAAGGACGGCTCGCTTTTCCACAACCGGTTGTCGATTCAACCCCTGCGCGATGCAGCGGGGCGGCTGATCTACTATCTCGGTGTGCAATACGACGTGACCGAGCTCGTCGAGGCCCAGCAGGAAGTTTCCCGCCTCCAGTCCTTGTTGCGCGAAACCGGGTGAGCGAGGCGGATTGAATCCTCACGGACAGCGGCACGTGGGGTTTCTCAATGCGCTGTCGCCAGCCTTTTGACAAGCGTTTGAGCCGTCCTTACCCTCGGGGCCTCACTCCTACGGAGCCGCCGGCAGCACGCTGGCGCCCCAAGGCACGACGCATGGCTTCAGTCCCCGCCGCTGCCCCCTCCACCGCTCACGGACCCGATGCCCCGGAAACCCTGGCCGAGGCCTGGTCCCGCATTCGCGGACTGAGCGAACGGCTCGCTGCGCCGCTGGCGCCGGAGGATCAGGTCGTCCAGACCATGCCCGACGTGAGCCCGACGAAGTGGCACCTGGCGCACGTGACCTGGTTTTTCGAGCGTTTCGTGCTGCCGCAGGCCGTGCCGGGTTATGAGACACGGGACGAGCGCTGGCACTACCTGTTCAACTCGTATTACCACACCGTCGGCGAAATGCACGCCCGGCCGCGACGGGGGCTACTCTCGCGCCCGACAGTGGCCGAGATCCTTGATTGGCGGGCGCAGGTGGATGCCGCGATGGCTCCGGTGCTCGCGCGCGCGGAAGAGGACGCCGAGCTCGCGTTCCTGGTGACCCTGGGGCTCAACCACGAGCAGCAGCACCAGGAACTGCTGCTCACGGATATCCAGCACGTGTTCTGGAGCAATCCGCTCGGTCCCGCCTACGATCCGGGGCTGCCGGTGCCGCCCTCGCGCCAGGCCCCGGCACTGACGTGGCACGAGCATCCGGGTGATGATGTGCACATCGGGGCCGACGCCGCACAGGGCTTCTGCTTCGACAACGAGACCCCCCGTCACGCGGTGCGCCTGCGCCCGCACGCGCTCGCGAGTCGTCTGGTGACCAACGCCGAGTTCCAGGCCTTCATCGACGACGGCGGCTACCGGAATCCCGCGCTGTGGCTGTCGGACGGCTGGGCCCAGGTGCAGTCGGAGGGATGGACCACACCGCTGTACTGGTCACAGGATCGTCAGGAGGTGTTCACGCTCGGCGGCTGGCGTGACCTCGATCCACATGCACCGGTCAGCCACGTCTCGTTCTACGAGGCGGATGCCTACGCTCGCTGGGCAGGCGCGCGCCTGCCAACGGAGGCCGAGTGGGAAGCGGCCGCTGACACCCAGGCCGTGCAGGGCAACCTGCTCGAGGCGGGGTGGCTGACCCCCGCAGCGGCTACGGCGCCCGGGCTGACGCAGTTGTTCGGCGATGTCTGGGAGTGGACCTCCTCGCCGTACATGGCCTATCCCGGTTTCCGCCCGCTTGCCGGTTCGCTCGGCGAGTACAACGGCAAGTTCATGTGCAATCAGATGAGCGTTCGGGGTGGTGCCTGCCTGACGTCGGGCGATCACCTTCGGGCCAGCTACCGCAGCTTCTTCTATCCCCACCAGCGGTGGCAGGTGCTCGGGTTCCGGCTGGCGCGCGACCTCGATTGATCCCAGGGTCACCGTGGCGCGCCGCGTCGTGCTAGCGCTGGGCGCCTAACCGTCTGCCCGGGCGGGCGGTTCGGGGATCGTCATGCTTGTATTCGCGTGGCTGTTCGGCGTCGATGAGAAGGTCGCCGAGAGGGGTCGGCTTTAACATCAGCGGCAGTTTTTCTGCCACGCGCGCATCTGCTCGGGGGTCGCATCGTCCAGGCGCACCAAGGTGAGCTTTCTGCCCCATACGCACCCGCTGTCCAACGAAAGCCAATCCCGGCCCCGGCTGTAGCCGAGGGCCGACCAGTGGCCGAAGGCGATGGGTTTGCCGCTCATCAGCCGGCCAGGGATCTTGAACCACGGGGTCAGGCGTGAGGGGGCCCCGCTCGGCGGCCCGCTTTCCTCGAGATCCAGTCCGCCGTCCCGGCGAATGAACCGCATGCGGGTCAACGCGTTCACGGTGTAACGGAGCCGATCTGTGCCTTGAAGGCTGTCACTCCAGCGGGCGGGGGTGTCGCCGTACATTTCCTTGAGAAACGCCTTCCGCCTCGAACCGTCCTGGAGCACCTGTTCCACCGCACGGGCCTCGCGCTGGGCCGTGACCAGGTTCCAGGCCGGTGGTACCCCGGCGTGCACCAGCGTCCAACCCAGTTCCGTGTCGTGGTGAATCAGTGGGCGCGAGGCGAGCCAGTCCAGCAGTTCCCCGGCGTCGGGTTGATCCAGCACCTGCTTCAGCGTGTCCTTGGTGCGTAGGGGGCGGATGCCGGCAGCCGTCGCCAGCAGGTGCAGGTCGTGATTTCCGAGCACGGTGATCGCCGCCGTGCCGAGGTCGCGCACCAGGCGCAGACAGGCCGCGGAGTGCGGCCCGCGGTTCACGAGGTCGCCCACCAGCCACAGACGGTCGTGGGACGGGTCGAACCGGACACGTTCGAGCAGCCGTTCAAAGGGCGCGAGACAGCCCTGCAGGTCGCCTATTGCATATACAGCCATTTAGGGTCGCAGCGGTCGAATGCCTCAATGCAGGGAGTGTGGCACTGAAAGCGTGAAGGGTGGGATGGGCGCGTGAAAGGTGAAGCCGGAATCGTCGCGCATCTCGTAGCTGCCCTCCATCGTGCCCACCGGTGTCTCGATCACCGTGCCGCTGGTGTATTCGAACTCCTCGCCAGGTGGGATCCTGGGCTGTTTCCCGACCACCCCTTCGCCGCGGACTTCCTGTGTCTGGTCGCGTGCGTCGCGGATGATCCAGTGCCGGTTCAGCAATTGCACGGCCGCGTCCCCGGCGTTGCGAATGGTGATGTGGTAGGCGAAGACGAATCTCGAGCTCTCGGGGTCGGATTGCTCTTCGATGAAGGCAGTGGCCACTTCGATCTCGATACGGTGTTCCGTGGAACTCATGACTACTCTCCGGCGGTTGCCACGGCCCGGTGCGCGGTTACCGCGGCGCCCAGCAGGCCTGGTTCAGGATGGATGATCAGATGCAGCGGCAGGCCCTCCAGCAGTCTCTGCATCGGGGGCTTGTCGCGAAAGGCGGCGATAAAATCCGCACGCAGGAAATGTTCCAGCAGCCGGGGAGCGATCCCGCCAGCGATGAATACGCCGCCCCGGGGCAGGGCCGTAAGCGCCAGGTCCCCGAGTTGGCCTGCGTAGATGCTGACAAAGCGCTGGATCACCTGCAAGGCCGGCGGGTGCCCTTGCTCTGCCAGCCGGCCGATCTCGGCGGCCGGGTCGGACGATCCAAGGGCGCCGTTCAGTGCGTCGTCGGAGATCCCCCGGTTGATGAATCTGGCGATGCGCGCGATCCCAGGGCCGCTGAGCAGGTGTTCCCGGCTGCACCGGCCCTCGCGGCCCCGCACCCATTCGGCCAGTGCCGATTGCCATGCATCTGCCGGCGCGAAATCGGCGTGGCCGCCTTCACCGGCGTACAGCCGAGCCTGCGGCGGGGCACCCACCATGCAGGTGCCAAGGCCGGTCCCCGCGCCGACCACCAGCCTTGGCCCCTCGGGATCCGGGTTCCCCGATTGCAGCAGGACGGTGTCGTCCGGCTCCAGCGCGTCCAGACTGGCGCCGATGGCCGCAAAATCGTTGACCAGCGCAGTTGGGGCGCCGAAGCGCCGGCGAAGTTCCGCGGCCTCCAGCGGGGGCCACTGCAGATTGGTGACCTGTGCGTGCGCCGAATCTCCGGTGCCGGTCACCGGCCCGGCCAGCGCGAGGCCGATGCCGGCGAAGTCGCTGTTTTCGCCCAATTCCGTTTCGAACCAGTGGTCCAGGAGTTCCGGCAGGCTCCCGTAGTCGTCGCTCGGTAGACGCTTCTTGTGCGCAAACGTCCACCGGTCACCTTCGCGCCGTGCCAGCGCGATCAGCGTTTTGGTGCCACCGATGTCCGCGGCCACCAGGTTCATGCCGGCTCCCTTTGTCCGCGGTCCGTTCGGCGCGCGCGGATGTGCGATCCCTCGGAGTGCCCGTGTTCCGCCCGCCGGTTCGCGGCCTGGGCGAGGACCACAAACGTGTCGATGTCCAGTTCCTCTGGCCTCAGGCTGCCGTCCACACCGGCGGCGACGAGATCGGCCGGTTCGAGGATGCCCGCAAGCGCGCGCCGCAACGTCTTCCTGCGGTTGGAGAACGCCTGGTTCACGACTTGTCGGAACGCGTTTTCGAGGCCCTGGGGGATTCTCCCCTGCGCCAGCGGCCGGATCCGGACCACGGCCGATTCCACCTTGGGTGCGGGACGGAAGGCCCCGGGCCCGACGGTGAACAGCTGCTGCGCCTGCGCGCGTGCCCCGAGCATCACACCGAGACGCCCGTAACGCTTGCTGCCGGGAGCTGCAACCAGCCGTTCCACGACCTCCTTCTGCAGCAAAAAGTGCATGTCCTGGATCGCGTCGGCGTGCTCGAGCAGATGGAACAGCAGCGGAGTGGAAATGTTGTAGGGAAGATTGCCGACGACGCGGAGGCTCGCGGGAGCGGGCGCGCGGGCGGTGAAATCGAAGCTCAGTGCGTCGGCGCAGTGGATGGTCAGCCGTTCCGGGGGTGCGAGGGCGCGCAGCCCGGGAATCAGGTCGCGGTCCAGTTCCACGACCTCCAGGTGGTCGAGTGAGCCCAGCAGTGGAACGGTCAGGGCTCCACGTCCCGGCCCGATCTCGATGACCCGGTCCTGTCTCTCCGGGGCGATGGCGGCAACGATCCGTGCAAGCACGGCCGGATCGTGGAGGAAGTTCTGTCCGAAGCGCTTGCGCGGAGCCAGCGGCGGGTGCTGGCTCATGTCAGGGCCTGGTGGGACGGGTCCCGCGCGGGCACGGAGGATTGGCCAAGCCGGAGTTTGGCGAGCTCCTGCGCAAGTCGTTCCGCAGCGAGGAAACTGCCGGAGTCCGCGCGTCCTGTTCCCGCGAGGTCCAGCGCGGTTCCGTGATCCACCGAGGTGCGAATGAACGGCAGGCCAAGCGTCACGTTCACGGCGAGCCCGAAACCCGCGTGTTTCAGCACGGGGAGTCCCTGGTCGTGGTACATCGCGAGTACGGCGTCGGCGTTGGCCAGAACGCCGGGCGTGAATGCGGTGTCGGCCGGAAGCGGTCCCTGCAGGTTGAGGCCACGTGCTCTGAGTTCGTTCAGGGCGGGTGTGATGACGGTCTGCTCCTCGCTGCCCAGAATGCCCTGCTCACCGGCGTGCGGATTGAGCGCGCAGACCACGATGCGTGGGTTCGGTAAACCGAAATCCCTGCGCAGATCATGGTCCAGGATGGTGAGCACCTCGTCCAGCAGGTCGGCGGTGATCGCGTCCGCAACGGCGCGCAGTGGCAGGTGGGTGGTCGCAAGCGCCACCCGCAGGTGTTCGGTGGTCAGCATCATGACCGGGCGCTTGATTCCGGCACGCGCCGCGAGCCACTCGGTGTGGCCGGTAAAGGGGTGGCCGGCCTGATTGATTACACCCTTGTGCACCGGCCCCGTGACCATGGCGTCGAAGATGCCGTCGAGGCAGCCGCGCGCAGCGGTCTCCAGAAGGGCGAGCACGTGCTCGGCGTTCTCCGGGTCGAGGTGGCCCGGTCGCACCGGGGTTCGGGCCCGCACTTCGAGCAGATCAAGACTGCCCGCAGGGCTGGGACGGGGTGGCTGGTCCGGCGCAAACTCTGCCAACCGCACGTCCAGGCCAAGCTGACGGGCCCGCGCCTCGAGAACCGCCGGATCGCCGACGACCACGCGCTGCGCACCACTCGGGCGGGCGGCGAGCTCGAGCAGCAGGTCAGGGCCAATTCCCGCAGGCTCTCCCGCAGTCAAGGCCAGACGGGCTGTAACGGATGGGGTCACGATGCGTCCTGTCTCCGCCAGGCCGGTCAGGACCCCAGTCCCTCGATGCGGTATTCGACGAAGGCCTCGTCGCGCAGGCGACGCAGCCAGAGCTCGGTTTCTTCTTCCCGTTTCCGGTTCTGCAGCACCTCCTGTGCGCGGGCGCGCAGCAGGTCGCGGGACGCGTCCACCTGACGCCGTTCCTGGACCTCGATGATGTGCCAGCCGAACGGGCTCTGGATCGGTGTGCTGATCTGGCCGACCGCGAGCCGGTTCATCGCCTCCTCGAAGGCGGGGACCGTTTCCCCGGGACTCAGCCATCCAAGTTCGCCGCCGCGTGCGGCCGACCCGACATCGTCCGAATGGGCTCTTGCCAGGTCTCCGAACGGTGCACCGTCACGGATGCGGTTGTACAGGCTCCTGGCCTGCGCCTGAGCCTCCTGCTCGGTACGGATCTGGTCGGGGCTGATCAGGATGTGGCGCGCACGTGTCTGGGTGACCTTGAGTTCCGCGCCCGCCTCGCGATCGATCAGTTTCACGATGTGGAATCCGTTCGGGGAGCGCA
>PULL01000015.1 GCA_003550945.1 Thioalkalivibrio sp.
CCGCGGCGTGACCGGGCTGGTACGCATGGGCGGGCATGTGCCGGTGGTACCCGCCGCGGTGATCGAGGGGTTGCGCGCGCGAGCCGACGCCGAGAACTGCATCGACCTGCAGCCCGAGGACGGCTTCGCCCCAGACGACCGGGTGCTGATCACCGAGGGACCGCTCGCGGGTCTGGAAGCGGTGTTCCGCGCACGCAACAGCCAGGAGCGGGTGGTGGTGCTGCTGAACCTGATGCAGGTGACCCTGCCGGTACATGCGATCACCCGCGCACGTTGAGGCACGGCCGCCGTTGGATCAAGGTTTCGCAGCCCGGGCCGCTATACGGACCAGTTGGATTCGGAGAAGCTGAGTGAACCGCGGGGCGGTGATCCGTTCGGGCCCCTGGGGCCGGGCTGCGGCGCTGGCCCTATTCGCGTCTGGCTGCCCGCAAGGATGCAGCGGTGGGCCGATGAAGGATTTCGACCGGAATCGGGTAAAAACGCAGCGTTTGTGCCCGCTGGGCGGATGCGCTGCGAAAATCTGACCTTTCAATCAACTCTGGGAACCCTGAAATGAATCTGACCGTCGTCGGCACCGGGTACGTGGGACTCGTCACCGGAACCTGTTTTGCGGAAATGGGCCACCGCGTAACCTGCGTGGATGTGGACAGTCGCAAGATCGAGAATCTGAAGAACGGCGTTCTCCCGATCTACGAGCCGGGACTGGACGCCATGGTGGCGAACAACGTCCGCGAGAAGCGCCTCGACTTCACCACCTCGCTGCCGGAGGCGATGGAGCACTCGGACGTGTATTTCATCGCGGTTGGCACGCCGCCGGGCGAGGACGGCTCGGCCGATCTGCAATACGTGCTCGCGGTGGCGCGCACGATCGGACAGCACCTCGACCGCTACGCCGTGGTGGTGGACAAGTCCACAGTTCCGGTGGGCACGGCCGAGCGCGTGCGCGCGACGATCATGGAGGAGCTGCAGAAGCGCGGCCGCGAAGTCGAATTCGATGTCGTCTCCAACCCGGAATTCCTGAAGGAAGGCGCCGCGATCAACGATTTCATGAAGCCCGATCGCATTGTGGTCGGAGCCGAAAGCGAACGCTCGATCGACATCATGCGCGAGCTCTACGCCGATTTTACCCGCCGCAGCCACGAGCGACTGCTGGTGATGGGCGTGCGCGACGCCGAGATGACCAAGTACGTTGCCAATGCGATGCTCGCGACGAAGATCTCGTTCATGAACGAGGTCGCGAATCTCTGCGACCGGATGCAGGTCGACGTGGAGAACGTGCGCGTTGGCATCGGGTCGGACAGCCGCATCGGCTATTCCTTCATTTATCCTGGTTGTGGCTACGGCGGTTCCTGCTTCCCCAAGGACGTGAAGGCCCTGATCCGAATGGCGGCCGCGCACGACTTCTACCCGCGCGTGATGGAGGCGGTGGAGGCGCGTAACGACGAGCAGAAGGGCTACCTGTTCGGCAAGATCACCGCGCACTACGGCCCGCAGCTATCGGGGCGCACCTTCGGTCTGTGGGGGCTCGCGTTCAAGCCGGGTACCGACGACATGCGCGAGGCGCCGTCGAAGGTGCTGTTGCAACAGCTGATCGTTGCCGGGGCCAAGGTCCGCGCCTACGACCCGGTCGCGATGGAAGTGGCGCGCGCGGAACTCCCGGCGGAGTGGTTCGAGCAGGGTCACCTGACCTTGGTGAACCACCAGTACGACGCACTGGAAGGCGCGGATGCCCTGGCGCTGGTGACCGAATGGAAGCCGTTTCGTCATCCGGACTTTGACGCGATGCGTCGCCTGATGTCGCCGGACCCGGTGATTTTCGACGGTCGCAACCAGTACCACCCGGAGAGCATCACGGCGGACGGTTTCATCTATTACGGTGTGGGGCGTTGAGCGGGATGGCTTTCAGCCGCGCTCGACCCACTCTGATCATGGCCCCGTGCTGATCTGACGGTCATGACCGCGGCGGGCCACCCTGAAAGATGAAAAATCGAGCCACGGAAAGCGCGTGCAGACACGGGAAGGGAATTGAATCCTTGTTCGTTTTCCGTGATGTCCGTGTCCTTCCGTGGCTGTATTCTCACCTCAAAAACCACGAACATTGCCGCTAGACTCCAATGCCCGACTTCTCCTGTTTCATGGCCTATGACATCCGCGGCAAGGTCCCGGAGCAGCTGGACACCACCCTTGCGCGCGACATCGGCCGCGCCTTTGTCGCCGAAATGGACGCGCGCCGGGTGGTCGTCGGCCGCGACATGCGGCTGGAAAGCCCGGAACTCGCAGTCGCGTTGATCGCGGGGCTGACGGCCAGTGGTGCCGACGTGATCGACATCGGTCTGTGCGGCACCGAGGAGGTCTATTTCGGTACCGTGCACCATGGCGCCGATGGCGGGATCATGGTCACCGCCAGTCACAACCCGAAGGGCTACAACGGGATGAAACTGGTGCGTGCCGGCGCCCAGCCGATCAGCGGCGACAGCGGCCTGCTGGCGATCCGCGACCGCATCGCGGCGGCGAATCTGCCGGAGCGGACCGATGCCGCGATCGGAAGGGTTGAGGTCGCCGAGGACAAGACGGCCTACATCCAGCACCTTCTGGGGTATGTCGATAGGGCCGCACTGCGTCCGCTCAGAATTGTCGCCGATCCGGGCAACGGTGCGGCCGGGCCGGTAATGCGGCTGCTGGCCGAACAACTGGCGCCGCTCGAGTTCGTGCTGATCAACGAGCAACCGGACGGTCACTTCCCGAATGGCGTGCCGAACCCGCTGCTGCCCGAGCGACGTGCGGCCACCGCGGCAGCGGTAAGGGCACATGGCGCCGATTTCGGCATCGCCTGGGACGGCGACTTCGATCGCTGCTTCCTGTTCGATGCCGGCGGACGCTTCATCGAGGGCTACTACCTGGTGGGGCTGCTGGCCGAGGTGATGCTCGCAAAGCACCCCGGCGCGAGGATCCTGCACGACCCGCGGCTGACCTGGAACACCATCGAGCAGGTGCGTGCCGCCGGTGGTGTGCCGGTGCAGTCGAAGACGGGGCACGCGTTCATGAAGGAGCGCCTGCGGCTGGAAGATGCCGTTTACGGCGGCGAAATGAGCGCGCACCACTATTTTCGGGATTTCGCCTATTGCGACAGCGGGATGATTCCCTGGCTGCTGGTTGCCGAGCTGATCAGCCGCAGCGGGCGCACGCTGGCGGACCTGGTGGACGCGCGCATGGCGGCGTACCCCTGCAGTGGCGAGATCAACTACCGGGTGCCGGCGGTCGCGCCGGTGATCGAACGGGTTCTGGCACACTACCAGGCGCAGAATCCTGTGGTGGACCGGACCGACGGGATCAGCCTGGAGTTTCCCGAATGGCGCTTCAACCTGCGTGGCTCGAATACCGAGCCGCTGCTGCGCCTGAACGTGGAAACTCGCGGGGATACGCAGGCCGTGGGGCTGCACGTTGCGGAGATCGCGGCGCTGATCGAAGGGACTGCCCCCTCCCCAACCCTCCCCCGCTAGCGCGGGGGAGGGAACATTTCCCCTCTGCCTTGAGCGGGGGCGGTCGTCAATTCACGTGGCGAGGTTGGACGGACATGATTCATGCAGTGATTCTGGCGGGTGGCAGCGGTACGCGGTTGTGGCCATTGTCTCGGCGGCAGTTGCCGAAGCAGTTCCTGCGCATCGAAGGTGAGCGCTCGCTGCTGGAGGCGACGCTGGACCGCTTGCAGCCGGTGGTCGATGCCGCCAACGCGTTGATCGTCACCGGCGCGGAACACGCGCGGGGCGAGGCCTACCAGGCGCTGCACGACTTTCAGAAGCTGCTCGAGCCGGTCGGCCGCAACACGGCGCCGGCGATTGCGTTGGCCGCGGCCTGGCTGAGCCGCAACGGCGAGGACCCGGTGCTGGTGGTATTGCCGGCCGACCACGTGATCCGTGACCGTCCAGCGTTCCACGAGGCCTTGAACCGCGCGATTGCCGCTGCGGAGGACGGCGCGCTGGTCACCTTCGGAATCCGCCCGACGCGGCCGGAGACCGGCTACGGCTACATCCGGGCGGTGACGGACGGCATCGCCGTGGTGCCCGTGGAGCGCTTCACCGAAAAGCCGGACCAGGCGACTGCCGAGGGTTTTATCACCGAGGGCCATTACTGGTGGAACTCCGGCATGTTCGTCTGGAAGGCCTCCAGTATCCTGGCCGAGGTCGAGCGGCACCTGCCGGAGGTGCACACGGTACTGGACCGCATCCGTGCCGAGTGGGACGCCACCGGCGGCGACGATCCGCAGCCGGCCGTGGAAGCGCATTTCGAGGCGATGCCGTCGATCTCGATCGACTACGGCGTGCTGGAGCGCTCGGACCGTGTTCGGCTGGTGCCCTGCGACATCGGCTGGTCCGATGTCGGCAGCTGGGACGCGGTACACGAACTGGCGGCGCAGGACGAACGAGGCAATGCGTTGCAAGGTAACGCACTGGCGATCGATTGCGAGAACACCATGCTGCACGGGGACCGGCGACTGGTGGCCGCGGTGGGTGTGCGTGACCTTTGCGTGGTCGAGACCGCGGATGCAATCCTGATCGCCCCGCGCGGCCAGACGCAGCGGGTGCGTGAGGTGGTCGATGAGCTCAGTCGCCGCGACGCTGCCGAGTGCCGCCTGCACCTGACCGTGCAGCGGCCCTGGGGCAGCTACACGGTGCTGGAGGAGTCTCCCGGGTACAAGATGAAACGGATCTCGGTAAGCCCGGGTGCGAGCCTGAGCCTGCAGCGGCACCAGCATCGTTCGGAGCACTGGATCGTGGTGTCGGGCACCGCGACGGTGACCCGCGGAGAAGATGTGTTCACCGTGGCCCCGAACGAGAGCACCTACATCCCGATCGGAGTGCGGCACCGCCTCGAAAACCGGGGCAGGATCCCGCTGCAGATCATCGAGGTGCAGGTCGGAGAGTACCTGGAAGAAGACGACATCGAGCGCTTCGAAGACGTCTACGACCGGTAGTGCGACGAGGGTCCGGCTCTGTGCTGTCGGACGCGGGCCGAGCCCGCCCGGCGACGCTTCCCCGACTGCCGCAAAAAAGAACCCCGCCGAGGCGGGGTTCGTCCGTTACTGCCCGGGAAGGGTGTTACTTGAGCACGCTCTTGAGGATGACCTCGTTCTCCTGGGTGGCCTCTGCCATTACGGAGGCGACCGTGCCGCCGAAGGCCTGAGCCATCAGGCCGGTGTTCATCCGGGAGACGATCACGCGATTGTCGCTGGTCTCATACACGGACACGCGGCAAGGCATCATCGAGGTCACGACTTTCGCGCGGTCCTCCGCAAGGATCTTGCCTGCGTGATGCGGCTGGCACAGCTCCAGCACCGCGACGCGGCCGACTTCGTAGCCGTAGGGGCTGACGGCGTCGTGGATCATGTGCACCGTCGGCACCTTCCAGTTGTTCTGGGTGGCGGTGGCTTCGATCAGTGCCACCGTGTCCTCGAAGTTGAAGAGGCTCTCGTCCTCGACAATCATCAGTTTCGGCGCTGCCGAGAAGGCCGTGAGCATCATCGCCACAACCCCGACCAGGAAGCCCCCTACGCCGGTCATAATAAAACGCTTCTTCATATCATGTTCCCCATTTTCAGTTGGTTAAGTATGTTCACAGGCCCCTTAATTCAAACGTATTAGAGAATCCTGATGTACGGAAACCATGTTGCCACAGGGTCCTGGTGGGTTCAATCGCATTTTTTCGAAGGTTTCGGGGCCCTGTGGCCGGGGAACGTGCACGAAAGCGCCGATTCGGGTCGGGTTCAATCGGATTTGAGCATCCCGCCGTGTTTGACAATGGTTGGCGGAAACCCGGTTAATGGTGGCTTCATTCACAGCGGGAGAACGTGATGGAGATCCGTACGATGCCTCTGAGCCGGGGCTGGGGGCTGTTCGGCCGGGGCTGGAACAGCTTCAAGGCCGACTGGGTGACCTGGGTCCTGAGTTTCGTGATCTTCTTCGTGATCAGCATCGTACTGAACCTCGTGCCGCTGATCGGTGGGCTGGTGATGGCGGTGATCACGCCTGCGCTGGTGGCCGGGTTCATGAAGATCGCGCGCGATTTGGAGGCGGGTGAGACGGTCGGCGTCGGCCACCTGTTTCAGCCGATCCAGGATCATGAGCGCAGGGTGCCCCTGTTGCTGCTCGGTCTCGTGGCATTGCTGGCGGCTATCGTGATGACCGTCGTGGTGGCGCTGTTCATCGGCGGTGCCGCGCATATGGCCGGGAATGGCGGCATGGGCCAGACGATGGCCTTTCCGCTGGCGGGGGTTGGCTTTTTCGGCCTGATCGTGCTCGTGCTGCTGTACCTGCTGATTTTCGCGGTGCTCGCGTTCTCGATCCCGCTGGTGTATTTCCGGGGCCTGGCGATCGGTGACGCCATCGGCGCCAGCGTGAAGGGCACGCTGCTGAACATCGGGCCGCTGGTGATCTTCAGCCTGATCTACTTCGTGCTGGCGTTCTTCGCGATGATTCCGTTTGCACTGGGCTTCCTGATTCTGGGACCGGTGGTGCTCGCCGCCGTCTACGGCGCGTACAGCGAAATCTTTGACGGGCAGGCCGAGGTGCTCGAAGCCGAGGAGGTTTGAAGCCAAGCGCCGGGCACCCGTCTGGCCGGGGCTCTGTCGTTCGGGAGGCATCACTCAGGGCGCTGGCCGAAAGGCTGGCGTCCTGCTCTTGTGGGAGTCGAGCGCTCTCGGCGACCAAACCACGTGGCAGGGCGCGCGGGCGGTTATCCGTTGGTGGGGGTTCGCGTGTCTTCCGCTGGCGGGTTGGCGGTCTTCGGGTCCGCTTTTTCCTGTGCCGCGGTCTCGCTCTCGCCTTTCGGTGCGGCGCGCTTTTCCGCAAGCGCACGTTCTTCCTGTTCCAGCCGGTCGAGTTCGGCGTCCATTTCTTCGGGACTCAGGGGGCGGAAGTCGGTCTCGGCAGCGTTCGCGGCTGTGCCCGCGACCGCGCCGGCGGTGGCCGGACGCGGTGTGGTGCCGGCGCTTTTCGGACGCGGGGTTTGTGCACCCGTGCCGCCGCTCGGCCCTCGGGAGGAAGTGCCTCCTGGGCTGCCCTTGGGTCCCTGCCCGGGGCCGCCGCGCGGACCGCTGCCGCCGGGTCCATCGCCATCCGGCCCGTCGCCGTCGGCGCGGCCTTCCGCGGCGCGTTGCGCAGCCTTGCGCTTCTCCATCATCCTCGAGAGCAGCAGCCCGATTTCGAACAGGATCCACATCGGCAGCGCGAGCAGCGTCTGCGAGATGATGTCCGGTGGCGTCAGGATCATGCCGATCACGAAGGTGCCGACAATCACGTAGGGCCGCTTGCGCGCGAGTTTTTCGGGCGTGGTCGCGCCCATCGACACCAGCAGGATGGTGGCGATCGGCACCTCGAACGCGATCCCGAACGCGATGAACAGCATGATCACGAAGTCGAGGTAGCGCGAGATGTCGGTCATTACCGCCACGCCCTCGGGCGCGGTGGCGGTGAAGAACGCGAAGATCAGCGGGAACACCACGAAATAGGCAAAGGCCATCCCGAGGTAGAACAGCACCGTCGAGGACAGCACCAGCGGCGCGGCGAGTTTTTTCTCGTGCTGGTACAACCCGGGCGCGACGAACGCCCAGAACTGGTACAGGATGTACGGGATGGCCAGTACCACCGCCAGCAGCAGGACCAGCTTGAAGGGGATCAGGAACGGGGCGGCGACCTCGATCGCGATCATGCTGGTGCCCTCGGGGAGGTGCACCATCAGCGGTTTCGCGAGGAAGGTGTAGATCTGGTTCGCGAACGGGAACAGCAGCAGGAAGACGACGAAGATCGCCAGGAACATGCGCAATACCCGGTCGCGCAGTTCGATCAGGTGGCTGAGCAGGGTTTCGGTGGCCTCCTGCGAGGGCTCGCCGCTGGACTTCGCGTTGCTCATGCCTTGTTCGCGGTGCTGTCGGATTCGGTGCGGGTGCCGGCGTCAGCGGTGCCCGTCTTTTCGTGCTCGGCAGGAGCGGGCTCCGGCGCGTCCGTGAGCAGGCTGTCGTCGAGGGCGCCTTTCAGGGGAACCCGCTTGAGTTGCGGGCTTGCGTCCCCGGAGGATCCGCGATTCTCTGGGCTCGAAGCATCGGCCTTGCCGGGGCGGGCATTCGGGTCGAGCTTTTTCTTCGCGTCCGGTCCGTCCTCGAAGTTGCCGCTCAGCGTATCCTCCGTCACCCGCAGGTCGTCGCGCAGGGTCTCTTCAGTCTCCTGCATCATGCTCTTCAGTTCCTGGATTTCCTTTTCCTGGCCCTCGAGCATTTTGCGCAGTTCCTCGGTCTGCAGTTCCTGCTCGATGTCCGACCGCACGCTGTTCACGAAGCGCCGTGTCTTGCCGACGAAGCGCCCGATCTCGCGGGCAAGCCCGGGCAGGCGCTCCGGTCCGACGACCAGCAGCGCAATCAG
>PULL01000163.1 GCA_003550945.1 Thioalkalivibrio sp.
ACGGGTGACGACCCCGGAGATTCGCCCATCCCCGGAAACAGTTCCTGGCATGGCACACACGTCGCCGGCATCGCGGCAGCCGCTTCTGATAACCGCAAAGGCATTGCTGGCGTTTCCTGGGGCGCCCGTATCCTGCCCATCCGCACGCTGGGAGAGGGGGGCGGTACCCTCTACGACACTCTGCAGGGCATCCGTTATGCAGCCGGACTTCCGAACGACTCGCTCGAGGTTCCCGAGCGTCCTGCCGACGTGATCAATCTGAGTCTTGGGGGCGGTTCTTTCTCTCAGCTCCAGGCGGATCTCTACCAAAGCATTCGCGACCAGGGCATTTTCGTGATCGCGGCATCCGGCAACAGCGGCGGTGCGGTCAGTTTCCCTGCGGCGTATGACGCGGTATTCGCGGTGGGTGCCACGGATGCAGTCAATACGCGTGCGTCTTACAGCAGCTTCGGCAACCAGCTGGCATTCGTTGCACCCGGGGGAGACATGCGGGTGGACTTAACCGGGGACGGTTTCGGGGACGGCATTCTCAGTACCGTGGCGGACGATACCAGCGGCTCCCGGAAGTCTGCGTATGCCTTTTCCCAGGGAACGTCGATGGCCACCCCAGTCGCTTCGGGTGTGGCCGCGCTGGCGCGCTCGGTCGACCCTGAGCTGACACCGGACCGTTTCGAGCAGCTTCTGGTATCGGGGCTGCTGACCGACGATCTGGGTCCCGAGGGTTGGGATCCCGAGACCGGCTGGGGCCAGATCAATGCATTGAGGACGCTGCTGGCCGTGACGGACGGTATGTCTGATCTCGATCCGGTACTGACGGCGAGCCCCGGTCGATTGGAATTCGGGCTCACCGAAGATGTGCTGGAATTCTCGCTGAGGAACGTAGGCGGCGGCTCGCTCCAAGTCACGGAATTGATCGCCAGTACGTCCGGAGATGTCGAGTGGATGCTGGTCAGCCCGAAGTCGGTTGGGTCCGACGGATTGGGATCGTACCGTGTGGTGGCCGATCGTGACGGACTCCCGGACGGCAAATACGAGGGCAGTATTCGGGTTCGTGCAGATTCTATGGAAGATCTGGTAATCCCCGTAATGCTGCGGGTGGCGGCGCCTGAGCTTGCGCTGGATACGGTTGGGCGCATTTACGTGTTGCTGCTGGATGCCAGCGGCGAAACAGTCGCCACACAGGGGGTGGATCTGGATGGTGGAGTGTATGCCTATCGCTTCGACGATGTGCCCGCCGGGGAGTACCGCATTGCCGCGGGCACCGACATGAACAACGATGGCTTCATCTGCGATGCTGGGGAGGCCTGCGGTGCTTTCCCGACACTGTCCCTGTTCGAGCGCGTCCTGATCGACCAGGACACTACGGGGCTCGATTTCTCGGTCGGATTCCGGGCACGAGTGGGCAATGTCTTCGAGGGCCTGAATGCAGGCCTGGGCGTGCCCGAGAGCGGGCAGGCATTGCACCGTTGAATGTCGCGTTCGCGCGTTCAGTGGGTCGCGACGGCGCAAGCGGCGCAGACAGCGCGGTCATGCGGACTACCGGCCCTGTCAGCGGGATTATGGGATTTGCTGCGTCAGGGGCTAAAATAGGATTTGGAGCGTTGACCGCCATCACGTAATGGCCGTCGAGGAGAGGGTTCCCCGAGAGCCTTCCGGTCCCCTGAAACCGTGCTCCGCCTCCTTATTCGACAGCAGCGGCCTTGCGGCCGGTTTGTCACCTGGCACAGGCCAGGAGCGCACTGCCGTGCATATCACAGGAAGGAGAAAGTGACCTGATGAACGACCCTCAAGCAGTCTCTCCGCGGCGCCGTCTGCAGGAGCTGCTGGCGATACCGGACAGCAAGCGCACCGAAGAGGAATGGGACGAGCTGAACGAGCTCGAGATCTCTTTGGCAGCGGTGAATCAACTCGTCGAACCCGACAAGCGCAACCGGCCGAACGGCGCACCCGGCCCTTCGGGAGAGAGCCGCGGCGGAAGCGGCGGCCGTGGCCCCAGGGGCCGCAAGGGTGCGATGCGCCCACAGCGTCGTCCGCCGAAGGCCGCCGGCAACTGACGATCCGAATGGCGCGCGCCTGACTCCACCTCTCACGCCTCAGCCACCCCCGGTCTGCTATCGTTCCGGCGACGTGGGGAGAGGTCGGTGATGGCGGCAGCGCAAAACCTGCAACCCGGTTTCATGGTGGTTCACGGGAACCGCATGCAGGACCTGCGCGCGCTGGCGGTCGAGTGGATGCGCCGGCATCCGCTGGAGCCTCTCGAGAACGAGACCATCCTGGTCCAGAGCAACGGGATCGCGCAGTGGCTGAAGCTCGCGCTGGCGCGCGACCCGGACGCCGAGGACGGCGGATGCGGCATCGCAGCCGCGTTGCAAATCGAACTGCCGGCGCGCTTCCTCTGGGCGGCCTACCGGACGGTGCTGGGCCCCGACTCGGTGCCCAACGACTCGCCGTTCGCCAAATCTCCATTGACCTGGCGCCTGATGCGCCTGCTTCCCGAATCGCTGGAACGCCCTGAATTCGCGCCGCTGGCCCGCTTCCTGGGCGAGGACGACGACCTGCGTAAGCGCTGGCAGCTGGCCCGGCAGCTGGCTGACTTATACGACCAGTACCAGGTCTATCGCGCCGACTGGCTGGCCGATTGGGCAGCGGGGCGCGACCGGTTGCGCGACGCGCACGGCAGGACCCCCGAACTGGACCCGGACCAGCGCTGGCAGGCGTCGCTGTGGCGTCTGATTCTCGCGGACATGGATCCGGATCAGCGTGACCACAGCCGCGCTGGTGTGCACCAGCGGTTCCTGGAGCGGGTCCGGAAGCTGGAGCATCGGCCGCCGGGCCTGGCGCGCCGCATCGTCGTTTTCGGGATTTCGTCCCTGCCCTCGCAGAGTCTCGAGGCGCTGCAGGGACTCGCCCGGGTATGCCAGGTGCTGCTCTGCGTCCACAACCCCTGCGAGTACTTCTGGGCCGATATCGTCGCGGACAAGGACCTGCTGCGCGCCGCGCATCGCCGCCAGGCAGCGAAGCCCGGGATGCCCGCCGAGCTGACGGACCCCGAGATGCACCTCCACGCGCATCCGCTGCTTGCGGCCTGGGGCAAGCAGGGTCGCGACTACATCCGGCTGCTCGACGAGTACGACGATCCGGAGCGCTACCGTGCCCTGTTGGAGGCTCTTCCCTGGCAACGGATCGACCTGTTTGAGCCACACCCCGAGCACCGCCTGCTGGGACAGCTCCAGGACGACATCCGCGCACTTCGTCCGTTGTCCGAGACCCGGGAGCAGTGGGCACCGGTCGATCCCGCGCGCGACTGTTCCCTGCGCTTCCATGCGGTGCACAGTCCGCAGCGCGAAGTGGAGGTATTGCACGACGAATTGCTGGATCGTTTTCAGCGCGATCCCACGCTGCGCCCGCGCGACGTGATCGTGATGGTGCCCGATGTGGAAGCCTACGCTCCGCACGTGCAGGCGGTGTTCGGCCAGCTCGACCACGAGGACCCGCGCTTCATCCCCTTCACGCTCTCCGATCGCAGCCGTCGCCGACAGGAGCCGCTGCTGATCGCGCTGGAAAAGCTGCTCGACCTGCCCGACTCCCGGTTCGCGGTCAGCGACCTGCTGGACCTGCTCGAGGTGCCGGCGGTACGGCGGCGCTTCGGCATCGAAGGCGGGGGCGTGCAGTCGCTGCACGCCTGGATCGAGGGTTCCGGGATCCGCTGGGGGCTGGACGCGGAGCAACGCGCCACGCTCGGCCTGCCCGATGGCCTGGAGCAGAACACCTGGCGATTCGGCCTGCGGCGGATGCTGCTCGGATACGCGGTCGCGGGACCCGCAGGCCACCCGGGTCCGTGGGCGGGCATTGAGCCTTTCGACGAGATCGGCGGGCTCGATGCCGCTCTGGCCGGACAGCTTGCCAGACTGCTGGACGCGCTGAGTCTCTGGTGGGGCCTTCTGCGCGAGCCCGTTCCGCCCGGTGAGTGGGTGAGTCGGCTGCGGGATCTGCTGGATGCCTTTTTTGCCGCCGAGGAGGAGCGCGAGCAGTGGCTGCTGGGGCGGCTCGACGAGGCCCTGGAGAACTGGGAGACCGATTGTGCCGCCGCCCGCCTCGCCGAGGCGCTGCCGCTGACGGTCGTGCGCGAGAGCTGGCTCGAGGCGGTCGATCAGCCCGGTTTGTCCCAGCGCTTTCTCGGCGGTGCGGTGAACTTCTGCACGCTGATGCCGATGCGGGCGATTCCGTTCCGGGTGGTTTGCCTGCTGGGGATGAACGACGGCGACTATCCTCGGGCCCCGATCGCGATGGACTTCGACCTGATGGCGCGGGACTATCGCCCCGGCGACCGCTCCCGGCGCGAGGACGACCGCTACCTGTTTCTGGAAGCGCTGCTGTCGGCCCGGGAACAGCTGTATGTCAGCTGGGTCGGGCGCAGCGTGCGCGACAACGCGGAGCGGCCGCCGTCGGTGCTGGTGAACCAGCTCCGCGACCACATCGCCTCGGGCTGGCGGCGCCGGGACGGCGATGGGGCGGTGCTGTTGCGGGGCTTGACCGTGGAGCATCCGTTGCAGCCGTTCAGCCGCGCCAACTTTCCCGCGGACGGCCACGGACCCCTGTTCACCTATGCACGGGAGTGGGCCCAATACCACCACGCGCCAACGCCCGGTGACGCGGTGGCCAGTCCGCTGCCCGAACGCGAGCCTGATGGCCCGCTCAAGCCCGAAGATCTCGGCGGTTTCCTGAAGAACCCGGTGCAGTCGTTCTTCAACCGGCGGCTTGGTGTCCACTTTGATGAAGACGTGCCCGCGCCGGTGGACCTGGAACCCTTCGGGCTGGACGGTCTCGCGCAGTGGCAACTGCGCGAGGCACTGGTCGCGGCGGCACTGGAGGTGCCCGGGAATCCATCGGATTGGCCGTCCAGGATGGACGCTGCGCTGGCTGGGTTGCGCCGAGCCGGGCAGTTGCCATTTGTTGGCGTCGGCTCCGCGGTGGCCGAGACCCTGCGCGTCGAAGTCGCGGATCTGCTGGAGCGCTACCGCCTGCTGGCCGCCGAGTATCCTGTGGTCCTGGACGGCAGCGAGCGCCTGTTCTTCGAATATGAAGGGGTCGTGGTCGAGGGCGAGTTGACCGGGCTGCGCAGCGACCGGGCCGGCGGCAGATGCCTGCTGCAGCCGCGCCCCGGCAGGGTGACCGGAAACCGGAGGGGAACGCCGCGGCACGACGTGCTCGTGTATCCCTGGGTGTCGCACCTGATGGCGAACGCGGGCGGGCTCGACCTGAGCACGTGGGTGGTCGGCACCGATGCGTTGCTGCGCCTGCCGCCGCTGTCCGCAGAGCGCTGCACGGCGATCCTGCGTGAACTGGTGCAGGGATGGCGCGAGGGGCTGTGCCGGCCGCTGCCGGTGGCCTTGCAGGCCGCCCTGGCCTGGCTGCAGGCCGAGGCCGAAGACCGGGATCCGCGGATGGAAGCGGCCAAGGCCTACGAAGGCAGCGAGCACCAGGTCGGCGACCTGCTGCGCAGCCCCTACCATCGCCGCGTCTACCCGGACGCCCCGTCGCTGGTGCTGAATCCCGAATTCCAGCAGTGGACTGACGCGCTGTACCGTCCGCTGTTCGACGCGGTCGCGGAGGTGGGGGCATGAGCGGGCGGATAGCGGTTCCGCATACGCTGGAGGATCCCGCCGCGCTCCCGCTGTACGGCAGCCGGCTGATCGAGGCGAGTGCGGGCACCGGAAAGACCTGGACCATTGCCGCCCTGTACCTGCGCCTCGTGCTTGGGCATGGCGGTGAGCGGGCCTTCCGGGAGCCCCTTCTCCCGCCGCAGATCCTGGTGGTGACCTTCACCGAGGCGGCGACACGGGAGTTGCGTGGCCGCATTCACGCACGCCTGCTGGATGCCGCCCGGCAGTTTCGGGGCGACGCTCCGACTGCGCCGGACATGCTGCTGCAGAGCCTGCTCGAAGCGTATCCGGATCCGGGTGATCGTGCCGCCTGCGCGCGGCGGCTGGAACTGGCCGCGGAGTGGATGGACGAGGCCGCTGTGTCCACCATCCACGGCTGGTGCTTCCGCATGCTGCGCGAGCACGCGTTCGACAGCGGCAGCCTGTTCGAGCAGCAGGTCGAGCCGGATCTATCCGAGCTGCGCGCCGACGCGGTGCGGGACTACTGGCGCTGCATGGTCTATCCGCAGCAGGGCGCGCGGCTGGGGCTGCTGCGTTCGATCCTCGGGGACGATCCCGAGGCGCTGGAGAACAGGGTCCGGGCGTTGCTGGGCGCGGAACCGCCGCGGGCGGCCCCCATCGCCGAGCTGAACGAACGGCTGGATCGGCGGCTGGAACACCTGGAAGCGGTCAAGAAGCCCTGGAGGGAAGACTTCGACGCGGTGGCAGCCAGTTTTCGTGCCGCGCTGCCGGAACTGAATGGCAACCAGTACCGGAACCCGGATGCGCGACTCGAGGCCATGCACGCCTGGGCCCTGGATCCGGTACTCGAGTGGCCGGGCGACCCGAAAAAGGAAATCGCTCAACGGTTCAGCCTCGAAGGCATGCGCAGTCGCCTGAAGCGCGGGCGCAATCTGCCCGACACGCTCCATCCGGCGTTCGCGCGGCTGAACGGCTACGCGGACGCGTCCGACGACACTCCGGAGGCGGTCTTGCGCCATGCCGCCGCCTGGGTGCGGCACCGGTTGGCGGAGGCCCAGCGGCGCCGGGCACTGCTCGGTTTCGACGATCTGCTGACCGCACTGGATGCCGCGCTGCGCCGGCCCGGCGGTGAACGGCTGGCGGAGACCATCCGGACCCAGTTCCCGGTCGCGATGATCGACGAGTTTCAGGACACCGACCCGGTGCAGTACCGCATTTTTGAACGGATCTACCGGGTCCGCGGGAATCACCCGGAGCAGGGCATTTTCCTGATCGGGGATCCGAAGCAGTCGATCTACGCCTTTCGCGGGGCGGACATCCACAGCTACCTCCGGGCCCGCCAGGACACGACCGGTCGCCACCACACGCTGCAGGTCAATTACCGTGCGTCGGAGTCCTTCGTGCGTGCCTGCAACCGCCTGTTCGGCTTTGCGGAGGGTCATCCCGAGGGCGCCTTCCTGTTCCGCAGGCTGGGTGGAGACGATCCGGTCCCATTCGAACCGGTGTGGGCTGCGGGTCAAGCCGAGCGGCTCATCATCGAAGGCGCGGAGCCATCGGCGTTGGTGCTGGCCCAGCTCGACGACGATGCAGCGATTGCCAGCGGCGCCTATGTCGAGGATATGGCCGAACGCTGCGCGACCGTGATGGTTTCGCTGCTGGATGCCGGCCGCGAGGGCCGGGCAGGGTTCGGAGGTCCGCGGGGGTTCCGCGCCTTGCAGGCGGCGGATTTGGCCGTGCTGGTGCGCAGCCGCAGGGAGGCCGCCGTGATCCGCGCCGCGCTGGGCCGCCGCGGCGTGCGCAGCGTGTTCATGTCGGATCGCGATTCGGTCTTCGCGACCCCGGAGGCGGCCGATGTGCTGCGCTGGCTGCGCGCCTGCGCGGAGCCGGAGTCCGACCGTTTGCTGCGTGCGGCGCTGGCCACCGCGACGCTGGGGCTGGACCTCGACGCGCTGGACCGGCTGAACCGCGACGAGCCGCATTGGGAAGAGCGGGTGCTGCAGTTCCGCGAGTGCCGTCGCATCTGGCGGAGTCAGGGCGTGCTGCCGATGCTGCGACGGATGCTGCACGAGTTCGGTCTGCCCGGTGTGCTGTTCCACCGAGCCGACGGGGAGCGCGTGCTGACCAACCTGCTGCATCTGAGTGAACTGCTGCAGACGGCCGCAGGCGAGCTGGACGGGGAACAGGCGCTGATCCGGTATCTCGCCGAGCATCTGCAGGGCGACGGCGAGGCTGTCGAAGAGCAGATCCTGCGCCTCGAGAGCGACGAGGGCCTGGTGCAGGTGGTGACCATCCACAAGGCCAAGGGCCTGCAGTACCCGCTGGTCTTTCTGCCGTTCATCTGCGGCTTCCGGCCGGAGGACGGCAAGCGGCCGCCGCTGGTCTGGCACGATGCCGAGGGCCGGAGACAGGTCCGCTGGCATCCGGATGACGTCGATGTGGCCGAAGCCGATCGCGGGCGCCTCGCCGAGGACCTGCGCCTGCTCTACGTCGCGGTGACCCGTGCGCAACATCAGTGCTGGATGGGGATAGGCCCGGTGCGGCGGGGCGGTGGCAAGGGCAACCAGTTGCACCGAAGCGCCTTCGGCTACCTGCTTGCCGGCGGCTCGGAAATCCCGGACGGACAGCTGCGGCCGGCACTGCTGGGGCTGGCTGGCGATGCGCCGGACATCCGGGTGTTTACCGCG
>PULL01000303.1 GCA_003550945.1 Thioalkalivibrio sp.
CAGCGCATTCAGCGCCTGCAGCAGCTGGGAAGGCAGTTTGGTGGTAACCGCGGGTGTCTGCATCGTGTTCTTCCAGTGTCAGTGACCGCGCGCAGCGCGTCGTTCGTCGGGGCCCATTGGTAACGACGCCCGGTTTTCCGCCCATTGGCAAACAAGTTCCATGCCAGCTGCGGCCTCAGCGCGGATTGCGACCGCCGCGCTGGCCGAGCTCGTCGCTTTCCGCCTGGTCCCGGCGCTCCTCCTCGCGCCGCTCTTCGTCCCGGAACCGGTCCATCGCCTTGCCCACCGCATCCTGATGCACGCGGCACTGGGTCCAGTGGCCACGGCTCTTCTCGAGTTCGGCGCGTGCCCGTTCCACCCGTGCGGCCTGTTCCTCGATGGCCTCGTTGAGGCGCGACAGGAACAGCCGGTACTCGCGGACGTTCAGCCCGATCCACTCCTGGCCGTCCTCGAAGCGGCTCGCGTAGTCGCCCCGATACTCGTTCAGCTGATCCAGGCGCCGCTGCTGCTCTTCCAGCGCGCGCTGACGGTCGGCCAGAATGCGCGCGGCATCCTGCTGACGGCTCTCGGCCACCTGCGCAACGGGTTGCATGCGTTTTGAACGTGTCATCGCTTCCTTTCGGCTCCTGTGTTACTCGGTCGATGGCACTGCCGGCGGGTCGTCGCCCTCGGCAGCGGGTTCCTCGCGCCCGGTGAGCGCGTCGAGATTCTTGAGGCTGTCCCGGAAATCCACCGGCTCGCGCATGTCCTGCTGCAGATAGGCTTCCAGGTGCGGAAAATATTCGATCGCGGCATCGACGCGGGGGTCGGAACCCCGCTGGTACGCGCCGACGCTGATCAGGTCGCGGTTGTGCTGGTAGGTCGCATAGACCTGTTTGAACAGGCGAGCGGCCTGGATGTGCCCGGGGTCCGCGATCTCGTTCATCAGACGGCTCACCGAGGCTTCGATATCCACCGCCGGGTAGCGCCCGGACTCGGCGATGCGTCGGGACAGCACCACGTGCCCGTCCAGGATCGCGCGGGCCGCGTCGGCGATCGGGTCGTTGTGATCGTCCCCCTCGGTCAGCACGGTGTAGAAGGCGGTGATCGAGCCCTGGTCGCGCTCGCCGTTGCCCGCGCGCTCCACGAGTTGCGGCAGGCGTGCAAAAACCGACGGCGTGTAGCCCTTGGTCGCCGGCGGTTCGCCGATCGCCAATGCGATCTCGCGCTGGGCCTGCGCGAAGCGCGTCAGCGAATCCATCAGCAGCAGCACGTTCCGCCCGCGGTCGCGGAAATATTCGGCGATGGACGTCGCGAGCATCGCGCCGTGCAGGCGCATCAGCGGGGAGTGATCCGCCGGCACCGCCACCACGACGGCGCGCGCCATGCCCTCCCGGCCGAGGATGTTCTGCACGAACTCGTTCACCTCGCGACCGCGTTCGCCAATCAGTCCGACCACGGTCACATCGGCTTCCGTATAGCGCGTCATCATCCCCAGCAGCACGCTCTTGCCCACGCCGCTGCCGGCGAACAGACCCATGCGCTGGCCACGCCCGACCGTCAGCAGGCCGTTGATCGCGCGCACGCCGACGTCGAGGGGCTCGCGTATCGGATACCGCGCCAGCGGGTTGATCGGCCGCCCGTCCAGCGACACGCGTTCCTCGCAAGGCAGAGGCCCACGGCCATCCAGCGGTCGCCCGGTGCCATCCAGCACCCGCCCGAGCAGACCCTCTCCAACGAGGACCTCGCGGCTGTGCTGGGTTGGAATCACCCGCGCGCTGGGTGTCATGCCGCTGATCGAACCCACGGGCATCAGGTAAACCCGCTCCCCGGAGAAGCCGACCACCTCGGCCTCCACCTCGGTGCCGCCGACGCCGACCACCCGGCAGCGCCCGCCGACGGGCACCTGCAGACCCTCCGCCTCCAGCGTGAGTCCCACCATGCGCACCAGCCGGCCTTCTGCGGTGAGCAGCGTCGCGCGCTCGGAACGGCGGCGGAAGCGGCCCAGGGACTCTTCCAGCGCCACGATGCGGCGTTCGGGATCCAGTGCGGCCGGGAGCGTCACGGCTGTTTCTCCTCGCCGTTCTCTTTCGGCCGTTCGCTGGGCCGTTCGGGCGAACGCCCGTCGTCGCGACGCTCGCCGCCCCACATCTCGGCGATCACCGCGTTCAGCCGGCTCTCGACCGTGGCGTCCACTCGCGAGGTATCGGTTTCCAGCCACGCGCCGCCGCGGGAGAGGGTCGGGTCCTCGATCACTTTCCAGGGCTGTTCCCGATCCGACAGGTGCAGCGCGTCGCGCACGATGCGCGCGTCCTCGGGGTGCAGATGCAGCCGCACGCTGCGGTCGGAACTGGGCAGCACCGCCAGCGCCTCGCGCACGGCGGCGACGATCTGCCCGGGTTCGGTACGCAGTTCACGCCGCACCAACTGGCGCGCGATCGTCACCGCCAGCGTCACGAGTTCCTGCTCGAGACGGCGGTCGAGACCTTCGACGAACGGGTGCAGCGACTCGAGCACCTGCCGCAGGTGCTCGGCCTCGGCCTGCACCGCCGCAGCGCCTTCGCGCCGCCCTTCGGCCTCGCCCTGCCGGAACCCTTCTTCGCGCGCTTCCTGCTGGATCTGCTCGATCTGCTCGATCGTCATCGGCCGCGGCGCGGGCTCTGCAGCCGGCTCGGTCTTCGCCGGAGACGCCTCGGGCTTCGCGGGCCTGGCAGAAGCCGCGGCGCGGCGCCGCTTGCCCGGATCCCCCACTTCCGGGGCCTGCCAGCGCTCCACCGCACCGCTCGAACCGCCGTCCATCACCTGACGTCCCATATCCACCACCCCGTCGACGGGTTGCCTCTACAATGACCGTCCGCGCCCGCCGGCCGCGGATCAGGCCCTTGCCCCGGTTTCCTTCCGGGCCGGTCAGACAAACTCCTCGCCTCCCTTGCCGCCGAGCATGATCTCGCCGTTCTCGGCCATGCGCCGCGCGACGTTGAGGATCTCCTTCTGCGCGGCCTCGACCTCGCTCAGCCGGACCGGGCCCTTCGCATCCAGGTCGTCGCGCAGCATCTCCGCGGCGCGCTTCGACATGTTGCGGAAAATCTTGTCGCGGACCTGCTCGTCGGCGCCCTTCAGCGCGAGCACGAGCGAATCGCTGGTGACCTCGCGCAAAAGCGTCTGGATGCTGCGGTCGTCCACCTCCAGCAGGTTGTCGAAGACGAACATCAGGTCTTCCACGCGCTGGGACAGGTCCTCGTCGGTATCGCGGATGCGCTCGATGATCGCGGCTTCCTGCGAAGGGTCCATGAAGTTCAGGATCTCTGCCGCGCTCTTGATTCCACCCACGGGCGCGGGCTGGGATGTCGGATCGCCGGCAAACTGCTGCTCCAGGATCTCGTCCAGCTGCTGCAGCGCGGTGGGCTGGATGTCATCGAGGCTGGCCACGCGCATCAACACGTCGGACTGCATCTGCGACGGCATCAGGCTCAGCACCTCGGCCGCGTGGTCGGGTTCCAGGTAGGACAGTACGATCGCCATGATCTGCGGGTGTTCCTTGCGGATCGCTCCCGCCACCGCACGCGGGTCCATCCGCTTCAGCGCCTCCAGCCCCTTCGAGTTGCGCCCGAGCAGGATCCGGTTGATCAGCCCGCCGGCCTTCTCCTCGCCCAGCGCGGCGGTCAGCACGTTGCGGATGTATTCCTCGGAACCGACACCCAGCGCGGTCTCGTTGCCGACCGAACGGATGAACTCGTCCAGCACCTCGCTCACCTCGCCACGCGACACGTTGCTCAGGTTGGCCATCGCGATGCCCAGACGCTGCACTTCCTTGGGCCCCATGTGCCGCAGCACTTCGGCGGCGGCCTCCTCGCCGAGGCTCATCAGAAACACCGCGGCACGCTCGCCACCCGTGCGGGAACCGCTGTCAGACTGCTCCGCCATCGCTCGCCATCCAGTTCTTCATCAGCTGTGCCACCCGCCTGGGATCCTCCCGCACGATGTTGCGCGCGGTTTGCAGATTGTTCTCGTAGCTGCGGTCCGCCGCCTTCGGTCCGGCCAGCGCCTTCGGCGTCGTCTCGCGGCCCAGCCCCGCCGGCCCCGCGCCACCGACTTCACCCTCGCCTTCCTCGGTCAGCGCGAGCCGGGCCAGGTATTCGTCCTGCTCCCGGGAAGCCACACCGCGTTCGGCCAGCGAGCGCAGCAGCGGGCGAACCACCGTCAACGCCAGCACCAGCACCATGATCACCGCGAGCAGCGTCTTCGCGAGGTCGGTTACCCAGGGCTCCTGCCACAGCGGCGGCTCCGGCAGCGGCTCGGGAATCTCCACCGGCCGGAACGACGCATTGATCACGTTCAGGCTGTCACCGCGTTCGACGTCGAAACCGACCGCCTCGCGCACCAGCGTGGTGATGCGTGCCATTTCCTCTTCGCTCAGCGGCGCGCGCTCCACCACGCCCTCGGCATTCGGCCGCTCCCGGTAGTCGACCACCACCGCAACCGAGAGCCTGCGCAGGCTGCCCGGCGCTTCGCGGATGTGACTCACGGTACGGTCGAGTTCGAAGTTGCGTACCGAGCGCCGGCTCACGGAACCCGGCTGCTCCGCGCGCTCCCGGGCCTCGCCGAACTCGCCGATCACACCGGCCTCTGGCGGCTGGTTGGTCAGCGCCCCGGGCACGCCCATCATCCCGCGGTCACGACGTTCGTCCTCGGAAATCTGCTCGCTGCGCACCGCCGACCGTTCGGGATCATAGACTTCCATGGTGCGCTCGACGCGCGAAAAATCGAGGTCGGCGGCCACCTGCGCCCGAATTGCGTCGCTGCCGACGATCGGACTGATGATGTCCATGATGCGCCGCACGTAGCCTTCTTCCAGGCGGCGTGTGAAGTCGAGTTGCTGGCCGGTCGCGGCAAGCCCGTCCACGTGGCTTTGCGGCTGGGTCAGCAGACGCCCGCGCTGGTCCACCACAGTCACGTTCTCGGGGTCGAGATCGGGAATGCTGGACGCAACCAGGTGCACGATGCCCGCGACCCGCGCCTCGTCGAGCGAGCGCCCTGCGTAGAGATTGACCAGCACCGACGCCGTGGGCCGGGTGCGCTCGCGCACGAACACCGACTGCCGCGGTGCCGCGAGGTGCACACGCGCACTCTCCACGCTGTCCAGTGTCGCGATCGACCGCGCGAGTTCCCCCTCGATCGCCCGCTGGTAGCGCGCATCCTCGATCAGGCGGCTGGTTCCAAGTCCCTGGTCCTTTTCCAGCAGCTCGAACCCGAACCCGGAGGCCTTGGGCAGGCCCTCGGTCGCCAGCTTCAGGCGGGCCTCGTGCAGCTGCCGCGACGGAACCTGCAACACGCCCGACGCCGGGTCCAGCCGGTACGGGACACCGGTCCGGTCGAGCGCTTCCATCACCTGGGCGCTCTCGCGCTCCGGAAGGTTGGGGTACAGCACCACGTAGGTCGGCCGGGTGAGCCAGAGCACCAGGCTGACCACCAGCGTAACCGCGGCGGCCGCCGCCACGATCAGGCCGATCTGTCGTTCCAGCGGCAGGCTCGCGAGGCCGCGGAACTGGTCATTGATGGTTGCGAGTGAGGTGGCCATGGTTGCGTTTTCGTCCCCTGTTCAAGACCGTTGCGGTCAGATCGGCATCTTCATCACGTCCTGGTAGGCGGACAGCAGCCGGTTGCGGACCTGGTTCACCGCCTCGAAGGATATGCTGGCCTTTTGCGTCGCGACCATCACCTCGGCCAGGCTGACGTCCGGGTCACCCTGTTCGAACGCAGTCGCCAGGCTGCGGGAGGCCTGCTGGGTCTGGTTCACGTGGTCGAGGCTCTGCTTGAGCAGGTTCGCAAAGTCCGGAGCCCCGGCACCACGCGGTGCGGATTGCTCCAGGCCGGCGCTCTGCGCCAGCGCGCGCATCTGGGCCAACACCTGGTTGATCTGCATGTCGCTCATCTGAAAATCCTCGACTTCATCTCAATTGAACCGCTTAACCATATATTTTTATTGATTTCTGCCTATTCCTTGTGCAGCCACTCACGGAATCGCCAGTCCGGCCTCGCGCAAGCGGGCCAGCTTGTACCGCAGCGTGCGGGGGCTGATGCCAAGCCGCGCCGCGGCCTCTTTCCGACGCCCGCGTTCCGCGTGCAGCGCGCCCAGAATCAGCTGCTCTTCGCGCGAGCGAAGATCATCACCGAGCACCTGGGACGGAGACGAAGCCGGCTCGACCGGGCTCTCCCCCGTGCCGGAAACCGCAGTCTCCGACTCCAAGCGGATGCTCGCGGCATCGATGCCGCGCCCACGGCGCAGGATCAGAGCCCGCTGCATCACGTTGTCGAGTTCGCGCACGTTTCCCGGCCAGTCGTGGCGCATCAGCCGCGCGGCGGCGCAGGGCATGAGTTCGGGCATTTCGATGCCCCGCCCGTGTACGGCCAGGAAATGGCGGGCCAGCGGGAGAATGTCGCCGAGGCGTTCACGCAGCGGCGGAATCGTCAGCGGGAACACGCTGAGGCGGTAGTAGAGATCCTCGCGGAAGCGACCGGCCTGCACCTCGGCGCGCAGGTCCCGGTTCGAGGTCGCGATCACGCGCACGTCCAGCGCGACCGGACGCTTGCCGCCCAGACGTTCGACCTCGCGCTCCTGCAATACACGCAGCAGCTTGCCCTGCAGCGCGAGGTCCATTTCCGAGATCTCGTCGAGCAGCAGCGTGCCACCCTGGGCCAGTTCGAACTTCCCGGGCCGGGATTCGTGTGCGCCGGTGAACGCGCCCCGCTCGTGGCCGAACAGCAGGGCCTCGAGCATGTTCTCCGGGATCGCCGCGCAGTTGATCGCGACGAACGGACCCCTGGACCGGGCGGAGCGCGCGTGCAGGTAGCGGGCGAAGACCTCCTTGCCCACACCCGATTCGCCGTTCAGCATCACCGTGACGTCGGACTGGGCCACGCGCGTGGCGAGATCCAGCAGCTCCAGGCTGCGCGCATCCTCCAGCACCAGCCCTTTGGCCGCGCCACCGCCATCCACGCCGAACTGACGCACGCGCTCCGCGACCGCCCCGGCGGCGAACGGCTTCACCAGGAAGTCGGTGGCGCCCTCGCGCATTGCCGCGACCGCAGCCTCGACGCTGCCGTCGGAGCTGGTCAGAACGATCGGGAGATCCGGGTTGCGCCCGCGTGCCTGGCGCAGGAACTCGATTCCGCCCATCGGCTGCGCCTCGCGGCTGGCGAAGACGATCGCGATCGGCTCGCGTCCCAGCCAGTTCAGCGCCTGGGCGCCGTGGTCGGCCTCCAGCACCCGGCAACGGTCATGGGCGAGGTGTTCGCGCACCCGGGCACGCAGGCCGGGATCCTCGTCCACCAGCAAGACCGCAGGAGCATCGATCATCCGCTACATCCTCTCGTTTCGATCGGGACCGCCGGCGACGGAACACCGCCGCCTCGTCCGGTTCACGAGACAGAAAGCAGGAATGATGCCAGCTGAATTTTTCTTTCAGATACAACAGGAAAGAGCAGCCATGGGGTGGCCGGGCGTCAATTATCCGGCGCATCCTCGGGACGTGCGATGCCGAACTTGCGGATCTTTTCGACCAGGGTCGTGCGGCGCATGCCGAGCAGCTTGGCCGCGTGCGCGACCACGCCGTTGGCCTCGTCGAGTGCGCGACGGATCAGGCCCATTTCCAGATCGTTCAGGTATTCCTTCAGGTCGATGCCGTTCTCCGGCAAACGCGGTTCGATGCCCAGCGTGGGCAGCGCCATCGCCGACGAGGCGTCGTCCTCGGGCGCGGAATCCGGGATTCCCTGCCGGAACTTGGGCGGCAGATCCTGCACGCCCACGGTCTCTCCGGGGTGCAGGATCGCCAGACGCTCGACCAGGTTCGCCAGTTCGCGCACGTTTCCGGGCCATGGGTACACCGAGAGCGCACGCAGCGCGGAGGCGCCGAGCCGTACTGTCGCCCTGCCCTCGCCCTCCATCCGCGCGGTCAGCTCGGTGATCAGCAGTGGCAGATCCCCCAGCCGCTGGCGCAGCGGCGGCATCTCGATCGGGAACACGTTCAGCCGGTAGTAGAGGTCCTCGCGGAACTTGCCGTCGGCGATCGCCGTTTCGAGATCCCGGTGGGTGGCAGCGATGATCCGGACGTCGCAGGCGATGCTGCGGTTGCTGCCGACCCGCTCGATGGTGCGCTCCTGCAGCACGCGCAGCAGTTTCACCTGCATCGGCAGCGGCATGTCACCGATTTCGTCGA
>PULL01000275.1 GCA_003550945.1 Thioalkalivibrio sp.
CCGAGCCGTTACTGCGGGGTGCCGGTGTGAGGGCCGGGTCCGACGCCGCTCCCCCACCCCGGCCGTTACTGGGGGCATCCTGCCCTCCGCCCTTCGGGCCCGCCCGCGGCGTTTCGAAATCCGCTCCCGGCGGATTTGTCCCGTAAGCGGGAGAGGGGAGAATGCGCGACTTTCAAGGTAATGTTCTTTGTTCAATAAAATCCGTGTTCATTCGCGTCCATCCGTGGCCATTCTTTCGCGCTAACCCCCCGACCCCAGCACCGCGTCACTCACGAACGGGTTGCTCTGCCGCTCCCGGCCAAAGGTGGACATCGGTCCGTGGCCGGGGACGAAGCGCGTGTCGTCGCCCAATGGCCAGAGCTTGGACGTGATCGACCGCAGCAGTTCGGCATGATTGCCGCGCGGGAAATCCGTGCGACCGATGCTGCCGGCAAACAGCACGTCGCCCACCAGCGCCAGCCGGCTTGGCGCGTGGTGCAAGATCACGTGTCCCGGGGTATGTCCGGGACACTCATAGACGTCCAGCACCTGGTCGCCCACCCGGACCTGGTCCCCTTCGGCCAGCCAGCGGTCGGGCAGGAAGGATGGCACCTCCTCGGTGCCGAACATGCGCGCCTGCATCGGCAGCTGTTCGAGCCAGAAGCGGTCCGCCTCGCCAGGGCCGACGATCGGAATCCCGGCGCGATCGGCGAGGGTGCGCGCGCCACCGACGTGGTCCAGGTGGCCGTGCGTCAGCAGCACCTGGCGCAGTTCCAGCCCGCGGTCGAGTGCGGCCTCGAGCAGTCGTTCGGGTGAGCCGCCGGGATCCACCCACGCGGCCTGCCGCGTCTGCTCGCACCAGATCAGGGTCGCGTTCTGTTCGAAGGCGGTGACGGGTATGCTGTGGAATCCAAGCATGGTGGCGGCCGTTCGGGGCGGACGCCCATTGTTGCAAACGGGCCTGGTGACCGCTACGTGCACGGAGCCACCGATTTTTTTGCACTGCGGGGTTGACAGGGCGCCCAGTATATTAGAAGATACTCATACGTTGACTGGTTGCCCCCCCGCAACGGTCAACGTACTCCTCCATCCTCCTTTGGTGGTTTATTGGCGCGAACTTCGGTTCGCGCCTTTTTTTATTGCGGCCGGAACGCCCGCGCCATCTTGACCCGCGCTGCACGGATTCGCAACGACCGGGGAATTCTGGTACCCCTGTAATCGAAGCCGCACCCGTCTCTTGCCCGATGTTCCCACCCCTCAACAATCTGCGCAACGCCGTGATTGCCTTCGTGCTGCTGCCGCTGCTCGGCCTGCTGGTGGCGCTCGGCCTGCTTGGGCTGCGCGAGTTTGAGCAGCAGATGGAGCTGCGCATGCAGGAGGACATTGAACTCGTGGCGCGTTCCATCCGCCTGCCCATTTCCACCGCGATGGTCCGGCGCGACGCACTCGACGTACAACAGGCACTGGATTCCGCCTTTCAGCTCGAGCAGGTCTTTGGCGTCTACGTGTACGACTCCCGGGGTGACCTGATCGCGACCAGTGGGCCGCGCAGCCCTTCGCTCGACCGCCGGCACGAGGCCCGCGTGATCACCGAAACCGGCAGCCAGGGCGCCTTTGACGAGCGGCAGGGCCGCGAGGTGTTTTCCTTTTTCCTGCCGCTGACCGATGCCGGCGGCCGGATCATCGGCTTGTTGCAGATCACCCGGGACGTGACCCGGTTTCAGGCCTATATCGCCCAGATGCGCTGGCAGGGCGGTCTCGCGATCGCGCTGCTCGCGCTGGTTTTCCTGCTGGTGGTGCTGGTCGGGTATCACCGGGCGGTGGGGCGTCACGTGCGCCGCCTGGCAGAGGCGATGCAGCGCGTCGGCGGCGGCACCCGCGGCCTGCGCGTGCCCGAGCAGGGTCCGCAGGAACTGCGCCTGCTCGCGACCACGATGAACGAGATGATCGAGCGGCGCGAGGATTCGGAGCAGGCACTGGAGGCGCAGCGTGCCCAGCGCGCAGAGCTGGAGGAAAAACTGCGCCAGTCCGAGAAGCTGGCCGCGATCGGCCAGTTGGCCGCCGGGGTCGCGCACGAGCTGGGTACTCCGTTGGGGGTGATCGCCGGGCGCGCGCAGCGTGCGCGGCGCGCAATCCCCGGGGACTCGCCGGCCTCCGGCGAGATCGGCAGCCTGCTGGCGGAACTCGGTCGCGTGGAACACATCGTGCGCCAGTTGCTGAACTTCGCCCGACGCAACCCGCTGAACGTCCGTGACATCGCCCTTCCGGACCTGGTGGGCGACGTGGTCACGCGGGTGCGGATCGGCGCCGACCGCCCGGACATCGCGATCGAGACCGGGCCCGGAGCGGACGACGACCACGGCGAGCCGCTTACGCTCGTCGCCGACCCGGCCCGCCTGGAGCAGGCGCTGGGCAATCTGGTCGAGAACGCGATCCAGGCGGCGCGCCGGTGGGTTCGCGTCGAGTGGCGACGCATCGACACCGAGCCCCGCTCGCTGGTGGAGATTAGCGTGTTGGACGACGGCCCCGGAATCGCGGTAGAGCATGCGGATCACCTGTTCGAGCCGTTCTTCACCACGAAGCCGACGGGGCAGGGCACCGGCCTCGGCCTCGCCGTGGCCCACGCGGCGGTGGAGGCGCACGGCGGGGATCTGCGTCTGGATCGGGAATGGCGACCCGGTGCGCGTTTCGTGATCACCCTGCCGCTGAATGCAGAGGTGGGGCCATGACCGACCAACACTCCGCCGGAAGCACGCCCGTTGAGCAGCGGGTACTCGTAGTCGAGGACGATGCCGGGCATCGCGCCCTGCTGCAGCAGGAACTCGCGGACGCCGGATACTCCGTGACCACGGCCCCCAGTGCGGAGGAGGCGCTGGCACAGCTCGATGCCCGGAGCTTCGCGCTGGTCGTCAGCGACCTCCGCCTGCCGGGTGCGGACGGGTTCGCGGTATTGCGGGCGACCCGCGGGCTGGTACCCGCGCCGGGCTTCATCATGCTCACCGGGTTCGGCACCATCGATCAGGCGGTCAGTGCGCTGAAGGCCGGCGCGGACGATTTTCTGACCAAGCCGGTGGACCTCGAACACCTGCGACTGGCGGCTGCGCGCGTGCTGCAGACGCGCCGGCTGCGTGCCGAAGTGCAGCAGTATCGCGAAGTGCTGGGTGACCGCGGGTTTCACGGCATGCAGGGGAGAAGTCCGCCGATGCTGCGCCTGTTCGACCTGATCCGGCGCATTGCGCCCTCGGACGGCAGCGTGCTGGTCACGGGCGAGTCAGGGACCGGAAAGGAACTCGTGGCCCGTGCCCTGCACGAGGAGAGTCCGCGCGCCAAGGGCCCGTTCGTCGCGCTCAACTGCGCCGGGATCCCCGAGACCCTGCTGGAATCCGAGCTGCTGGGCCACGCGGCCGGCGCGTTCAGTGGTGCCAGGGGCGCGCGCAAGGGCCTGTTCCTGGAGGCGGATGGCGGCACGCTGTTTCTGGACGAGATCGGCGAGATGCCGGCTTCGATGCAGACCAAGCTGCTGCGGCTGCTGCAGGACGGTCAGGTACGGCCGGTGGGTGCGAACGAAGAGGTTCCGACGGATGTGCGCATCGTCGCGGCCACCCACCGGGACGTGACGGAATTGATGGCCGAAGGACGGTTTCGCGAGGATCTTTTCTTTCGCCTGGAGACGTTTCGCATCGAGGTTCCGCCGCTGCGTGAACGCGGCGAGGACGTTGCCCGTCTGCTGGAGATCTTCCTGCGCCGCCACGCGCTCGAGCACGAACGGCCCGTCACGACGCTGGAACCAAAGGCCATGCGCTGCCTGCTCGGTTACCGTTTTCCAGGGAATGTGCGTGAACTGGCGGGGCTCGTGGAACGGGCGGCCACCCTGGCCCGGGACGGCGTGATCCGGCTGGAGGATCTGCCCGAGAGGGTCCGCGGAGATCCATCGACCCCGGATCCGGCGGTGGCCGGGTCGGGGAGCGGGGAGCGGCGCGACGAGGACTGGGAGACTCTGGAGGAACTGGAGAACCGCTACATCCGGCAGGTGCTGGCGTTCACCGACGGAAACAAGCAGCGGGCGGCGCGGATCCTGGGGATCGGGCGCAAGACGCTCTACCGGAAACTGGGGGACGAGGCGTGACCGGATGGTCCGTATCACTTTGACACATGGCGCGGTTTGCGCCGGTGCCGCTCGCCAGAACAACTAATGTCGAATGCAAGATTAATTTTCTAAACAACTGAAAGACAGGGATTGCAATGCGGATGCTGAATGTTGGCACGGTGTCTGCAAGCGCATATCGGTGCAAACCATGCAAACCGATAAGGAGTCTTTCATGACGATTCGCAAAACCGCACTGACCATAGCCCTCGCCGCGATGTTCGCCGCCGGCGGCACCGCTCTCGCCCAATATGAGGGGGGCGGCCAGCCGGGCTTTGGTGAGACCACGCCGGCCACCGCGGCGCTGACCGACCAGACCATCGACACCTTCGTGGACGCCTTCGTCGCGGTGCAGGACATCCGCGAGGACTTCACCGAGCGTCTGCACGGAGCCTCCGATGAGGCCGAGGCCCAGGCGTTGCAGGCCGAGGCCCAGGAGAAGATGCTGCGTGCCGTCGAGGAGTCGGGCATGAGCGTGCAGGAGTACAATGAGGTGGCGCTCGCGCTGCAGAACGACCCCGAGCTGATGCAGCGGGTGCAGGACAAGGCGATGGACCGCATGTAAACGGTCCTGTCGTTTTCAGCCACGGAAGCGCCGGCCATTCTGGTCGGCGTTTCTGCTTGCACGCCTTGAACCCCTTGCACGCGTCGGTTATGATTCCGCGCTTTCCGAAAAGCCCCGCACCCGGAGCAACAGGCATGAAGACCATCAGCGCCAAGCCGGCCGAAGTCGTACGCGACTGGTACCTCGTCGACGCCAGCGGCAAGACCCTGGGCCGACTCGCCACCGAGATCGCGCGCCGTCTGCGTGGCAAGCACAAGCCCGTGTACACGCCTCACGTGGACACCGGCGACTACATCGTCGTGGTGAACGCGGAGAAGATCCACGTCACCGGGAACAAGGCCAACGACAAGATGTACTACCGTCACAGCGGCTATCCAGGTGGTCTGAAGCAGGCGAACTTCACGCAGATGATCGAGCGTTCCCCGGAGCGGGTGCTGGAACTGGCGGTGAAGGGCATGCTGCCGAAGAACCCGCTGGGCCGTTCGATGTTCAAGAAGCTGAAGGTCTACGCGGGCACCGAGCATCGTCACGCCGCCCAGCAGCCGCAGCCGCTGGACATCTAGATCTTCGCCGACCCGTTACGTCAAGGACAACGCATTCATGGCAATGAACCAGAACTACGGCACCGGCCGCCGCAAGACCGCATCGGCGCGCGTCTTCCTGCGTCCGGGCAAGGGCGACATCATCGTCAACAACAAGTCGCTGAATGACTACTTCGGGCGTCAGACCTCGCGCATGGTGGTCCGCCAGCCGCTGGTCACCGCCGAGGCGGGAGACCGCTTTGACGTGATCGCCACCGTGAAAGGCGGCGGCGCAAACGGGCAGGCCGGCGCGATCCGCCTGGGCATTGCACGCGCGCTGGTCGAGTACGACGAAACCCTGCGCTCGCCGATGCGCCAGGCCGGCTTCATGACCCGGGACGCGCGGGAAGTCGAGCGTAAGAAGGTGGGTCTGGCCAAGGCCCGTCGCGCGAAGCAGTTCTCCAAGCGTTGAGTTCACGGGCGGGGACCATTCCCCCGGCCCGCCGAATTGGGGGATCGTCTAGCGGTAGGACTACGGACTCTGACTCCGTCAACCCAGGTTCGAATCCTGGTCCCCCAGCCATCCATGACAAAGGCCCCCTCGCGGGGCCTTTTGCGTGGTCGGCCATTTTTCGGGGTGAAAAGGGGCGCTGAAGCCCCGTTTCACCCTCGAGTTTTTTCCGAAAAACAATTAAAAACAGGGGTTTGCCTTGGTCCGACCCCGAGAGGGGCTGTGGGCGTCAGGCCGCGTCTTCTTCGAGGAGGTCCAGCAGAGCCGCCGGTTCGGGGGCGCCGGTCAGGACTCTTCCCTGCGGCGTCACCAGTGTCGGCGTGCCACGGAAGCGCAACTCCGTGGCGATGGCAAGATGCTCGCTGACCGGGTTGGCACAGGCCGGTGCCGCGATCTCCTCGCCGCGCTTGGCTGCCGTAAGGGCGGCCTGCCGGTCATCGCTGCACCAGACTGCCTCCATGCGTTCCTGCGCGTCGCCGATCACCGGAAAAGCAGCGTAGCGGATCTGAATGCCCCAGCTGGAATAGTCCTCGAGTGCCGCGTGAAGGGCACGGCAGTTCGGGCAATTCACGTCGGTAAAGACAACCACCGCGAACTCGTAGTCTTCCGGTCCGAACACGATGAATTCGTCCGGGTCGATCGACTGTACCCGATCCAGCACCGGCGAAGCGGTGGAAGTCGAGTGCATGGACAGTCCGATCAAGGCGGCGGCCAGCAATGCCAGCAACAGCCATGGGCCGCGCTGCACGGTGGGAACACGCAGGGCGCGTGGGCGCGCCGGGTAGGGCTTCAGGGAGTGCTTCTCTGTTCGCATTCGAGTTCGCTCCAGGGGTTGGGCGACGGCGTGCCGCAGCAGGTGATTTGCATGCCGGGCTCGCGGTCGTTGTCGTCGGATATGGGCGCCCCAGCGCCGATGGTTCCGGCGATGCGCCCGACATTCAGCACAAACCATTTACCGGCCCATGAGACCGGCCCGGGTCAGGCGGGGTTCCCGGAATCGGCCTCGCGACGGGGCCTGTGGCCGCGATGCGCTGCAGCACGCGCTCCCGTGGGGGTGGGCCCGGGTCTGGGCCCGGCTCCGTTCAGCTGCGTTCCTCTCCCGGATGCAGGGTGATGGTTTCGTGCGGGTCCGCTTCCGTGCGCGGGTCGATTTCAGCGGCCACCGGGCTGGTGCGGGTGACCGGGACGAAATCCGCCATCTCCGGCGCCGGCACCGGGGCTTCCTTGCGCAGCTGCAGGGCGACGTACAGGATGTAGGCCAGCAGCAGCACCGAGAAGGTCAGCGGCAGCGCGGAGGCGTTGCTCAGGAACAGGATCAATCCCGCAAGCATCGGCCCCACCGCAGAACCGATCCCGTTCATCAGCAGCAGTCCGCGGGTGGCCTCGAGCGCCTCGGAAGAATCCAGCCGGTCGTAGGTCTGGGCCACACTGAGGGCGTACAGCGAGAACGCGAAGCCGCCCCAGAGCAGGCCCAGCGCGACGGTCAGCGCCGGCGCCTGGCCGATGGTCAGGAAGATCCCGATCGACCCAGCCGCCGCCAGCGCGGACACCAACATCAGCGCCTTGCGCCGGTCGTGCCCGTCGGATGCGCGGCCGATCGGGTACTGCAGCATCGCGCCGCCGAAGATCGCGGCGCTCAGGAAGGCCGCGACCCAGGCGTCGGCCAGGCCGATGTCGCGCGCGAACACGGCGGCCAGACCCCAGAACGAACCCGTGACCAGGCCCGATACCCCGGCGCCGATGGTTCCCACCGGCGCGCGCCGGTAGAGATCCCTTAGCGGCAGACGCGTGGTCTGGATCGGGACCGGCTGCGTGACCGGGGTCAAGGCGATCGGGATCAGGCCCAGCGCGAACAGCATCGCGACCAGCATGAAGCTCTGGATCGCCTCCGGTCCGTACAGCAGCAGCAGGAACTGCCCGGCTCCCAACGCGAGCAGGCTGGTCATCATGTAGATTGCGAATACCTGGCCACGCTTCTCCACCACCTGCTCGTTCAGCCAGCTCTCGATCACCATGTAGCTGCCGAGCAGGCTGATGCCGTGGATCAGGCGCAGCACCCACCACACTACGGGGTCCACCCACAGCGCGTGCGCCAGCGCAGCCACCGCGGAGACCGCCGCCAGCGCGGCGAACGTGCGGATGTGTCCGACACGGGCGATGACCGCGGGAATCAGCCACGAGCCGACGATGTAGCCGATGAAGAACGCCGACATCACGATGCCGATCGCGAGTTCCGAGAAGCCTTCGGATTCCGCGCGCAGGCCCAGCAGTGTGCCGATGAGCCCGGAGCCCATCAGCAGGATTCCCATGCCCAGCAGCAGGCTGTAGACGGAGCGTAGGCTGGAGCCCATGGGCTGAGTTTCCTTGGCCTTTGGGGTGGGCGGAAGAGCCAGTA
>PULL01000005.1 GCA_003550945.1 Thioalkalivibrio sp.
CTTGGGCCGTATTGCAAACGTCAAGGGGACACTGCGCGGATGGCGACGATGATGATTGGGTGGGCCGAAACCCTTCTGCGCGATCTCACGCAGTGTCAGGTCGAGTTCCATACCGCAAGCAATCCAAGCGCCTCCTTTGAGAAGCTTCTTGACAGCCTTCTGAGCCTCACGGGCAGTGAATACGGATTCATCGGTGAAGTGCTGTACCGGGAGGGGGTGCCGTATCTCAAGACGTACGCCATCACGAATATCGCATGGAACGAGGAGACGCGGGAGTTCTATGAGAAGAACGCACCTCAGGGTCTGGAGTTCTTCAATCTGAACACCCTTTTTGGTGCGGTGATGACCACCGGCGAGATGATCATCTCGAACGACCCCGCGCATGATCCGCGTGCGGGCGGATTGGCTCCGGGGCATCCGCCGCTGGAATCCTTTCTTGGAATCCCCCTGACCATGGAAGGCGAGCTCATCGGGATGGTGGGTATTGCCAACCGGCCCGGGGGCTACGACGAGGACCTCTACCACCAACTGGAGCCCTTCCGGACCACGGTGACCACACTGGCTTTTCAGTTCCGGTCTGCTCGGCAGCGGAATATCGCCATGGCGGAGCTTGCTTCGAGCGAGAAAAAGCTGACCGCGGTTTTCGACGCGATTCTGGACGGACTTGTGGTGATTGACTTCCGTGGCCTGATGGTCGACGTCAACCCCGCGGCGTGCCGCAGGTTCCTGCGCAACCGCGCTGAGATGATCGGCAAGAACGTCTCGATGCTGATGCCGGAGCCGTATCACGGACAACATGATCAGTACCTCAGGAATTACTACCGATCTGGGGTCCCCAAGGTGGTCGGTGGATCCCGAGTGGTGGAGGGACTTCGTGCCGACGGATCGACGTTCCCTTGCCTGTTGGGCGTGACCGAGATTCGCGACCGAAATTCGCGCTACTTCGTGGGAACAATCAAGGACATCACCGACCAGAGGAAGCAGGAGGAAGAGTTGCAACGCGCCAGGATGGCGTTGGAGGATGAACGCCGGAGGCTCGCCAACATCATTGAAGGGACACACGTCGGAACTTGGGAGTGGAACGTCCAAACCGGAGCGACGCGCTTCAACGAGCGGTGGGCGCAGATGATTGGCTACACGCTTGCCGATCTGGAGCCGGTTTCCATCGAGACGTGGGTCAAGTACACGCACCCGGAGGACCTTGTGGCGAGCGAGGCGGCGCTGGAGGCGCACTTCAAGGGCAAGGCGGATTTCTATGAGGTCGAGTGCCGCATGGAACACCGTGACGGGCATTGGGTGTGGGTTCTGGATCGAGGCAAGGTCTTCGCATGGGCTGACGACGGAACGCCGCTGATGATGTTCGGGACCCATCAGGACATCACGCAGCGCAAGGAGTACGAGGCGCAGATCAGCCACATGGCGATGCATGACCCCCTCACGGGATTGCCGACCTTGAGACTCGCACGAGACCGACTGCAGATGGCCACTGAACAGGCGCAGCGCGAGAAGAAGTGTGCAGCGGTGCTGTATCTTGATCTGGACGGCTTCAAGGCGGTCAACGACGCGGGCGGGCATCGGGCAGGCGACCAGCTTCTGAAGACCGTTGCGACCGGCCTGCGGAGGGTTTTGCGCGGGATGGATACGGTAGCGCGCATTGGCGGTGACGAATTCCTCGTGATCCTCACGGGCATCGAAGACCGGGAGAGCGCGCGGAAGGTCGCCGACAAGCTGCTGACACTGGTGCGCGATCCCATCGACATTGAAGGCCATGCGTTTCGCGTCGGCTTCAGCATCGGGATTGCGATGTGTCCGGCCGACGGGAACGAGCAACGCGATCTGATCGACGCAGCGGATAGCGCGATGTACCGAGTGAAAAAGTCGGGCAAGAACGGTGTTGAGTTCTTCAGTGAGCAGGAGTGCCGGGAGACAGCGACAACGTCGTGACGTGAGCTCCCTGCAAGGCGGAGACGTCAGCCCGGTGGTTCAGGGCCCAAACGCCTGTTTGCTAACTGCGCCCATAGACTCGGCTCTTACGCACCCTGCAGCTTGGGTGGTGTCCTCCAAGCACTTCGGAGCCGCCGGTTGGCGCGCCATCAATGCCGCTGGTTGCCCTGGCTGGCGTGCCCGCTCAGAGCCGTTCTGCAAAGTCCTCAATTATGGAAAGCTTTCCATAAGGGCCGACCACTGCCGGCAGCGGTCATCGGGTGTCTCGACCCGACCCTGAACGGCCGGCCACGCACCGCTCACGAACGACAGTTTACCGATATGCTGCGGACGCCCCGGAACCTCAATTATGGGCATCGTTCTTTCCATCTGATGTTAGAAGCTGGGTGTTATCAGGGTCGGGGTGATCGGGCCGAAGTGAGCTGACTCACAGCAACAACTGTCCAGAAACTCGGTGCGGTACACCCACAGCCGAACGGTGCTCTGTGGGCCAGTTTCCAGCCGTGATCAGGTCATGCTTCTTCAGCATCCAGCCGCGACAGCATCCGCATGCCACCGACCATGCAATGCAGAGCCGTTGCCGCTGCGGCTTCGACGTCCGGGCTGCCGGAGGCCGGTAGCTGCCAGCGCTTCAGACAACAGTTAACCGGCCGCTTCCCCGGAAACTGGACTGCGGCCGCCGCATCCACCGCGACCAGGAGGTCGGCCCACGCCAGATCCTCCGGCCGCACATCGCGCATGGACGGCGCCGGACGCACCTCCAGCCACTCGGACAGGGGTGGCTGGAGGGCCAGATCCCTCACCATGCGCGCGCGCCCGTCATCATCGACGGCCACGACCAGAAGGCGTGCGCGACGCTTATACATAAATCAACGGACTGTCGAGCCAGAAAAAACGGGCGCCACCCACCACGACCGGCTGCATCAAGTCGCCTGCGTGCGGGTGGGCCGAGACCCGGCTGATTGGCGTGAAAATCGCGTGGTGCCCCACCATGGTTCCCTGTTCTCGCCGCTTCCGTGATCCGCGAAAACCCGAAGGTTGCGACAGACGGTTCCCGTAGGACGGGAACCCGCTTTCTCCGCAATATTCGCGACTCCTCGACTTTGACGGCGGCACGCTCAGGGAAAACTTTACGTTCAAGCTCAGACACAATCTGGTGTCCTCTATTCTTGCCCACCGGAAACGAGGACCACTTGCCCGGGGTTTGAGCTGGCGGCCGTCTGCCAAAGCGGCATACACACGAATGCGAAGACTCTCTAGACTCGGGTTGAGGACGGGGTGTTCGCCGAGATGACTCGCCCACCGCAGCAATTGCAGATGCCCCTGTGCTGTATAGAGGCGGATCACTTTGGCCATTGAGGAATTATGTTGAAGGCGATCCGATTCTGGTCCCATTGGCAGGTCGGAGTCCGGTGATGCGCGGCGGGCTGCTGCGTCGCTTCGCCTGGGGCACTGCGATCGGCCTGCTGACCAGTTCGCTGGTCTTCCTGGCGTTGTTCGTGGGCATGTACCGGAGCGAGCTCGCCCAGGAACGGGCGGGTGTGGCCGAGAACGTCAACCGGCTGCTGCTGGCCTCGCTTGAGAATGCGATGCTGAAAGCCGATGTGACCGGCCTGCAACAGATCGTCGAAGACCTGGGCCGGCAACCGGGGATCGTTGCGGTCAGCGTGACCCGGCCGGATGGAGAAATCCGGTTTGCCAGCGATCGTGCCCGGATCGGTGCTCTTTGGCCCGAGCCGTTCGTGATGCCGGAGGCCCCGACCACCCAGCTCATGATGTCCGCAGAGGGGCCGGAGGTCCTGCGCAGCGCGATCCCCGTGCTCAATCGTCCGGCCTGCGCGCCTTGCCACGGTGCCGCGGACTTGCGGCCAGTCAACGGTCTGCTCATGGTGGACTACGAGGCCGAACCGTTGCGGCGCAAGGTGCGGAACACCACGCTGATGCTGATGAGCGCCGGTGCGCTGATCGTGCTGCTGAACCTGCTGGGCGGATGGTGGTTCATGCAGCGGTTCGTGCTGCGCCCCGTGAACGCGCTCACGGCCGTCAGTGCTCGCCTTCGCCAGGGTGATCTGAGCGCCAGAGTTCAACTCGAGAGCGGCGACGAACTCGCCCATCTGGGTGACACGTTCAACGGGATGGCCGGGCAGTTGAACCGGCGGCTCGAGCAGCTGGAGGAGCAGCGCGGTTTCCTGCAGGCCATGGTGGACGCGATTCCCGACGGTCTGCGCGTGATCGATTCCGATTTCCGGCAGGTTCTCGTGAACCGGGCCTATCTGGAACAGCTGGGAACCACGCGCGAAGAGGCGGCGGGAAAGCTGTGTTTCGCCGCGAGCCACGCCCGGCGCGAACCCTGTCCGCCTACGCTTCAGGTCTGTCCGGTCTTCGAACTGGAGGCCTCCGACACGCCGATCAAGATCCTCGAATCCCGCATCCGCAAGGACGGAACAGGAATGGATGTGGAGGTGTTTGCAGCCCCGATGAGGGTCACCATCGACGGGCAGGAGCAGCGGCTGGTCGTGGAATCGTCGCGTGACCTGCAGAGTGAGCTGAGGTATTCGCAGGAACAGCGGCTCTCCGAAGTCGGCAAGCTGGCGGCCGGAATCGCCCACGAAGTCTTCAATCCGCTGTCATCGCTGCGGATGGTTATCCACGGACTGCGGGGTCCGATCGAGCGCGGCGAGATCGGGCCAGCGGAACTCGATGATCTGGACATCGTCGAGCACGAAATCGAGAAGTGCATCAAGGTCACCCAGGGGCTGCTGAAGCTCAGCAACCTGCCAACGGATCAGCCGGAGCCGGCCGACCTTGCCGCTGCGATCCGCGAGACCCTCGCCCTGCTGCGCCTGGAGGCGGAAGTGGGGCGGGTCGAACTGATCGCGGATCTGCCGGAAGAACCGGTGTGGGTGATGGCGTCGGACAGCGCACTTCGCATGATCACGCTGAACCTTGCGCAGAACGCGATCCATGCCATGAGCGGCAGCGGAGGCATCCTACGCGTAAGTCTCCGGCGCGATGGCGGTCAGGTCTCGGCCCAGTTCGAGGACAACGGGCCGGGGATACAGGAAGAGGTGTCCAGACACCTGTTCGAGCCGTTTTTCTCCCGCCGCGCGGATGGCCAACGGGGCACCGGGCTCGGGCTGTCGATCTGCCGGAACCTGGTCGAGCAGTACGGCGGCGAAATCAGCGTCGACACGGCACCGGGGCAGGGTGCCCGGTTCACCGTCGTGTTCGCCCAAGCCTGACCGTCAATACTGACTGAGGATACGCGATGAAGGACGTACTGATCATCGAGGACGACGCGGTACTCAACCGGTTTCTGTCGAAGCACGTCCGAGAAATGCATCTGGAAGTCAGCAGCTTCCAGAGTTGGGGCGCAGTCGACGCGTATCTCAGAGAGCAGGAGCCGGCTCTGATCGTTTCCGACATACGTTTGCCGGACGGTGAGCTCGCGCAGCGCCTGCCACAATTGGTGGAACTGTGTCCGGTGATCGTATTGACCGCCTACGGTTCGATCCGAAGCGCGGTGGATGCCATGAAGGCGGGTGCGTCGGAATACCTGACCAAACCGGTGAGCCCGGAAGAACTCACCCTGGTGATCCGCAAGGTGCTGGAAGCCAGCAAGCTGCGTCTCGACCACCAGTACTGCAAGCGCCGCCTGAAAGCGACCGAAGGTTGCTTTTCCTACATGATTGGCGAGAGCTCGGCTCTGCGCGAAGTGCAGAACATGGTCGAGGCCGTGGCGACCAGCGACATGACGGTGCTGATTCAGGGAGAGAGCGGGACTGGGAAGGAGCTGGTGGCGCGGGCGCTGCACGATGCCAGCAACCGTGCCGCGCGCAATTTTGTCGCGGTGGATTGTTGCACGTTGCAGGAAACGCTTTTCGAATCCGAGCTCTTCGGGCACGAGCGTGGCGCGTTCACCGGAGCCGACAAGCAGAAGAAGGGCCTGATCGAGGCTGCCGAGGGCGGAACCCTGTTTCTCGACGAAATCGGGGAGATCGCGTTGCCGATACAAGCGAAGCTGCTCCGGGTGCTGGAAACCGGGACCTTTCGGCGCTTGGGTGGCGTAAAGGACCTGAAGGCGGACGCCCGAATCGTAGCGGCGACCAATCGCGACCTCGAGGCCATGTCCGGCGCCGGAGATTTTCGAAGCGACCTCTATTTTCGTCTCAGTCCGTTCGTAATCACCACGCCGCCCTTGCGGGACCGTCGCGAAGACATCCCTCATCTGGTCCACCACTTCCTGGAAAGACATGACTTTTCCAGCCGCATCAACAGAAAGGTCACGCAGGCGGCGATGCGAACACTGACCGCACACGACTGGCCGGGAAACATACGGGAACTGAAGAACGCGGTGGAGCGCGCGGTGATCCTTTCGCGGGGTAAGCCGAGGATCGGCGTCGAGCACCTGGGTTTTCTCCATCGGCGCGGCTCGGAGGCATGCATGCGTCTCGAGTTCGATCACGACCCGTCCCTCGAAGAGATCGAGTCGCGATATCTCGAGCAGCAACTGCGCAAGTTCGCGGGGCACCGCAGTCAGGTGGCTCAGGTTCTGGGCATCAGTGAACGCAATGTCTATCGGCTGATCAAGCGATACGGCTTGACGGAGGTTGCCGGATAGCCGGAGCCCTCCCTGCGCGGCGGCCTCGCCTTTACTGGCACGTCCCGTGCTTTCCCCCGCATGGATACAGATGACTGTTCCAACAGAGGGGTGAAAGATGAGAAATCGACCTGCGCTGTGCACAGCCAGCGCCTTTGGTGTGGTGTTGCTTCTAGGTCTGCCTTTGGTGACATCCGGGGACCAGGCGTCGTACGGAATCGTCGTCGAGGTGGGACACACTGACGCGCTCGAAGCGGCGCTCAAGCGACACGGGTGGCGCGTGGAACGCGATTCGGAAGGCGGAATACTCCTTTACCTGCCTTCTCCGCAATCGGCGGATGTAGGAGACGAACCCAAACCCGCGAAGGCCGAGGACACGGTCGAGCTACCGGGGGATTGGATCGAGGCTCACGATCTGGACGGCCTGCAGCATGCGCTTGAGGCGCAGGGCTGGCGGGTGGAACGCAGCCCAGAAGGGGATCTGCTGGTGTTTCCGGTCGACCCCGCGGGCGGGGAGGGCGTCTCGCCAGTGGCTCCCGCGCTGGTTTCCGAACCAGGTCCCTCGGAAGCCGTGGACGAGTCTTTGATGCCTCGCACGGATGGAGATACCGGGATCGCGCGGGAGATCATCGTCGCAACCGATCTCGATGCGCTGCAAGCCGCTGCCGCAGAGCGCGGGTGGGCGCACCGACGCGAAGCGGACGGAAGTCTGGTGCTTCTGCCGCCAGGTGTTCCGCCCGAGCAGGGAGACGCCCTCTCGTGCCAGATTGGCATGGTTCGAGTTTCCGGAGCGGAGGCAATTCCCCTGCCCATCGATACCGGGGAGAAGGCTCACCGGCTTGCCGAGTTCTGGCTGCGCGCAAGCGATGTCAGTTCGCTTGCGATCGGGCGTATACGTCAGGTGAACCGCCTTTTTCTCGTCAGTGTGGTCGAGCCCGAGGAGCCCTTTTTCCTGCGTACACAGCTGGTCATTCGGGCCGAAGATGGGTGCCTGATGGCGATCTCCCGCTGACGTCTTTTGCGACCCGTCTGCCAAATCGACAGCCTGACCAAAGCGATCAGGCTGTCCAGCCTGACAATTCGACAGCGTTTCTTCCCATGGTCTTCGCTGGCAGGCATGTAAGCAACCCAAAAGAACATAAATACAAGTTGTTAAGAGCATTGTCGTTGGTTGGCCCCGGTTTTGCTTTCCCCCGGTCCGCGAACGGAACCTGCGTTGGTAACAAATCCCGCGGGCGTTCAACCGAAACGCGCTGGTTGAGCGGGAAGGGCTGAGGAAGATCTCCCTGACAGCCCCCGGCATGGTTCCGCTCGTTGAAAGCAAGACACACCAACAAGAGAGGAAACGGGAATGGTTGAGCGAATGCGTGTACGCAAGATTGTCAAGCAGGTAAATGTGGCCACTTGCGCCCTTCTGGCTTCCATGGCGCTGGGCGCTGTGAATGCGGAGATGGGCGGCATGGCCGGTATGGACGGCATGTCGGGCATGGGCGGCATGGCCGGTATGGACGGCATGTCGGGCATGGGTGGCATGGCCGGCATGGAC
>PULL01000074.1 GCA_003550945.1 Thioalkalivibrio sp.
CCCGGCCCCTCTCCCGCACTCGGGAGAGGGGAGAGATCCACGGCTTTCTCGCCGAAAACGGGTTCGCTTGCGGTAACGGGATTGCTCGGGGACAATCCCTCCGCAACCTAGCGCCCCGCACGCCACCCATACCCCCGAGGCGATCCTGCATGAACCGCATCAAACTTGGCCTGCTGCTCGTTCTTCTGTCCCTGTTCACGCTGACCGCCTGCTCACCGGAGGACTCGGCCCAGACCACCGCCCCGGCGCAGCCGGCTCCCACTGCCGAAGCCACCGCGCCGGCAGCACCCGAGCCCGCCCCGTCAGGGCAGGATTCCGTCGCGGGACTGTCCTGGAGCGTGCCCGGCGGCTGGACCCCGCAGGCGCAGCGGCCGATGCGAGTCGCCACCTACCACACGCCGCCAGCCCACGGTGACACCGACCCGGGCGAAGTGGCAGTGTTCTATTTCGGCCCTCAGGAAGGCGGCACGGTCGAAGCCAACGTGAACCGCTGGTTCGGCCAGTTCGACCAGGACGACGGGCGTCCTACCAGCGAAGTCGCTGAACGCGAGACCATCGAGGTGGACACCATGCGGGTGACGCTGGTCCGTGCCAGTGGCACCTACAACGCCGCGGCCGGCCCGATGGCCCCCAGGGCCGATCTCCGCCCCGACTATCGACTGATCGGCGCGATTGCCGAAGGCCCGGAGGGTGCGGTTTTCTTCAAGTTCACCGGACCGGACCGCACGGTGCTCGAACAGGCGGCGAACTTCGACCTTCTTGTCGGCTCGCTTGCTCGCGACTGACGGATTTCCGGGACCACCCCTCGACTCGGCATTCCTCGGCCAATTGACGTACCCAGCGTAGGGGGATAAGTTCCCTTTGGAGGGCCGGGCATTGCCCGGCCCAGCAGCCCCCGGGCTTCGGCGTGTTGCAGTACATCCCCATGGCCGGCAGCGATCATCCGAGAGACGGACCATTCGAAACAGGCAGGCAGCGGCGCCGCTCGCCCGTGCTCGGACCCCGGCTACGTCCGCTGCTGACCCTGCTGTTCCTGCTGTTTGCGCTGCTGGCCGTCAACTCGCTTTACCTGGCCACGATCACGGTCGCGGAAGCCGTGTCCGGCGAAACCCTGCAGGGCTACGTCTACCTCGTGATGGTGCTGGTGCACCTTGCGCTCGGTCTGCTGCTGATTCCCGTCTTCCTGGTCTTTGTCGGCGGGCATCTGCGGCGCGCGTGGCACCGGCGCAATCGTTACGCGATTGGCGCCGGCATCGCGCTGATGCTGACCGGAATTCTGCTGGTGGTGTCCGGCCTGATGCTCGTGCGCTTCGACTTCCTCGCGGTCCACCACCCCGCCGCGCGCGATGTCTTCTACTGGCTGCATGTCGCCGCGCCGCTGGCAGCCGTTTGGCTGTTCGTTCTGCACCGCCTCGCGGGTCCGCCGCTGCGCTGGCAGCAGGCCCCGCGCTGGGCTCTGCTGGTGCTGATCACCGGGGGCGGGATGGCTGGCCTGCACCTGTACCATGCGCCTGACACCGCATCGGGTGCGGTGGCCACATTCGAACCGGCGCTGACCCGCGTCGCGCTCTCCGGTGGCGAGACGACCCTGCCGCCCGAGCGGCTGATGCGGGACGCGTTCTGCGCCGAATGTCATGCGGATATTGCCGAGCAGCACGCAGCGAGCATGCACCGGCTCAGTTCCTTCAACAACCCGGTCTACCGCTTCAGCGTGGAGGAAACCCGCGAAGTCGTGCTCGCTCGGGACGGCGACGTTAAGGCCGCGCGTTTCTGTGCCGGGTGTCATGATCCCCTGCCACTCTACTCCGGTGCCTTCGACCAGCCGGACTACGATCCCGATTCCGACCCGGCCGCAGACGCCGGCATCACCTGCCTGGTCTGTCACGCAATCACCGAGGTCAACAGCCCGAAGGGCAACGCCGACTTCACGCTCGTGGACCCGCCGCGCTACCCCTTCGAGGACGTTCCAAACCAGTGGCTCGCAGCGATCGGGCGGCAGCTGATCCGGGCGAAGCCCGCGTTTCACAAGCGCACCATGCTCCAGCCGCTGCACCAGACCCCCGAATTCTGCAGCACCTGTCACAAGGTCAGCATCCCGCCGGAACTGAACCACTACCGTTGGCTGCGCGGGCAAGACCACTACGGCACCTTCCTGGCCAGTGGCGTGTCCGGGCATCGCGTTGACGCGTTCTACTACCCGGAGCGGGCACAAACGAACTGCAACGGCTGTCACATGCCCTTCGCGGCCTCGCGGGACCCGGCCGCCCGGCTGTTTCCCGGCCAGGGCGTGGGCGTTCACAGCCATCGTTTTGCGGCCGCCAACACCGCGATCCCCTGGATGCTCGGAATGGATCCCGCCGAGGTGGAGCAGCGTCAGCGTTTCCTGAAAGACGGGGTGGTTCGGCTCGACCTGTTCGGAATCAAGGAGGACGGACGCATCGACGGTGCATTGCACGCGCCACTGCGCCCGGGGCTACCCGTGCTCGAGCCCGGGCGCGAATACCTGCTCGAGACGGTGCTGCGCACCACGGGAATCGGCCACCCGCTGACCCAGGGGACGACCGATTCCAATGAACTCTGGCTGGATGTAACCCTCCGGGACGGCGAACGCGTGATCGGTCGAAGTGGCGCGTTGGACGAGGAAGGCGACGTCGATCCCTGGGCCCACTTCGTGAACGCCTACGTGCTGGACCGCCACGGCAACCGGATCGACCGGCGCAACGTGCAGGACATCTTCGTCGCGCTGTACGACCACCAGGTGCCTCCTGGCTCTGCAGCGCTGGTGCAATATCGCTTTGCCGTGCCTGAAGACGCCCGGGGACCGCTGGTGATCGAAGCCGCGCTGCGCTATCGCAAGTTCGATACGCGCATCATGCGTCACGTGCTCGGCGAATCGTTCACCCGCAACACTCTGCCGATCACCACCATGGCGGAGGACCGTCTGGAACTTGCAATCGCCGGGGGGCCGGAAGTCCCCGCGCAGAATCGCGACCTGCCTGTCTGGGAACGCTGGAACGACTACGGGATCGGACTGCTGCGTACCGGCGACCGCAACGCCGGCCGCGGACAGCTGCGCCAGGCCGAGGCCGCATTCCGGGAGGTCGAAGCACTGGGACGACCCGACGGGCCGATGAACCTCGCACGCGTGTATTTCCGCGAGGGCCGGCTCGACGACGCCGCGGAGGCTTTGGCCCGTGCGCGGGACGCCGGCGCAGCATCCTGGACGCTCGCCTGGTACGCCGCGCTGGTGGACCGTGAATACGGCCGACTCGCCGCGGCCTCCGAACGGCTGGAGAACCTGATGCAGACTCGTTTCCAGGAAGCACGCGACCGCGGTTTCGACTTCTCGCGCGATCTGCGGGTGCCGCATCTGCTGGGGCGTACGCTCTTTGAACAGGCGCGGGCGGCCCGCGGTGAGGCCCGTGCGTCGGAACGTGAAGCGCTGCTGCAGCGGGCGGTCGAAGCACTGGAAGCGGCGCTTGCGATCGACCCCGAGTCCGCCGTGGTCCACCACACGCTCTCGCAAGTGCGCGACCTTCAAGGTGATCGCACGGCCGCTGCTTACCACCGTGCCGCCCACGATCGCTACCGCATCGACGATCTGGCGGTGGCCACTGCCGTCGCCCGGCACCGGGCCGCGAACCCGCCCGCCAATCATGCAGCAGAGGCCGTCACCCTGTACGATCTGCGGCCGCCGCCAGGTACGCATCAGGCCACGCCCCAGCAAAACGCCGACTTCGCCGCCAAGGCCGCTCCGGGTCGGCCAGAACCCGTCCTCACGGTCGATGGGTACCGTCGGTAACCCCGGGAGGCCTTGCAGCCATGAACGAACGCAGAAACGAACCGCCCACGTTGGACGAACTCAGCGCCGATGCCCGCGTGGCCCGGATCTTCCGCCGATCGGCGATCGGGGCGGGCCTGGTGACCGTGATCGCTGCCGGGGGACTGCTCAGCTGGTGGTGGCTGGAGCGTGATACGCCGGTGCCCATCGAAGAGGTGACGATCCTCGCACCGGCGCCGCTGTTTACCGGGGAGCCCGAGACAGCTCCCCCGCTCCGGTTCACCGATGTCACCGAGGCTTCGGGAATCGACTTCATCCACGTGAACGGCGCCTACGGCGAGCGTCTGCTGCCCGAAACCATTGGCTCGGGCGTGGCCGTGTTCGACTTCAACAACAGCGGGCACCAGGACATCCTGCTGGTGAACTCGACCTGGTGGCCGGGCCACGAGGCCGGCGAGCCGACCCGCCTGACGCTGTATCGGAACGACGGCACCGGCCATTTCACCGACGTGACCGAGGAGGTCGGCCTGGACGTCGAGCTCTACGGTATGGGCGTAGCGGTCGGCGACTACGACAACGATGGCTGGGTCGACGTGTTCATCACCGCGGTTGGAAAGAACCGCCTGTTCCGCAACGAACAAGGGCGTTTCCGCGACGTCACAGACGAAGCCGGGGTCGGCGGCCTGGAGCGCGACTGGTCTACCGCCGCCGCGTTCTTCGACTCCAACAACAACGGCCTGCTGGATCTCTACGTGGGCAACTACGTCGAGTGGTCGCCGGAGATCGATCTCGAGATCGACTTCCGCCTGACGGGACTCGGTCGCGCCTACGGCGCCCCGAATCACTTCAACGGAGTGCACGGCCATCTATACCGGAACAACGGCGACGGGACCTTCAGCGATGTTTCCGCCGAGGCCGGCATCCGTGTGGTGGAACCCGCGACGGGACGTGCGGTGGGCAAGGCGCTGGGCGTGGTGCTGGTCGACTACGACAACGACGGCTGGATGGATTTCGTGGTCGCGAATGACACCGTCCGCAATTTCCTGTTTCGCAACCGTGGCGACGGGACGTTCGAGGAGATCGGTGCGCTGGAGGGCGTGGCCTTCGACCGCGACGGACGCGCGACAGGCGCGATGGGAATCGATGCCGGCTGGTTCCGCAATGACGACGACATCGGGATCGCGATCGGCAACTTCGCGAACGAGCCCAGTTCACTGTATGTGACCGCGGATGGACAACCGCCTTTCGCCGACGAAGCGATGATCGACGGCATCGCCGGACCGACCCGGCTGGCGCTGACCTTTGGCGTGCTGTTTCTCGATGTCGACCTGAACGGACGGCTGGACCTGATCCAGGCGAACGGACACCTCGAGCACGAAATCAACACCGTGCAGCCCAGCCAGCATTACGAACAGCCGGGACAGCTGTTCTGGAACTGCGGCGAGGACTGCCCGACCCGCTTCACCGAAATCCGCGATACCGGCGATCTCGCGGTGCCGATGGTCGGGCGTGCGATGGCCTACGGCGACTTCGACGGGGATGGCGATCTCGACCTGATCGTGACCCAGAACGGCCGTGCCGCCGTGCTGCTTCGCAACGACCAGGACCGGGGCCACAACTGGCTGCGGGTGCGCCTGATCGGTACGCAGTCGAACCGCGACGCGATCGGCGCGGTGGTCACGCTCACGGCCGATGGCGTCACCCAGCGCCGCATGGTGTCGCCGACGCGCAGCTACCTCTCCCAGGTCGAATTGCCCGTTACCTTCGGCCTGGGCAACCTCACCGCAGCAGAGGTCGACGGGCTGGAGATCCGCTGGCCCAGCGGTTTGGTTCAGCAAGTCGAGGTGACTGCGCTCAATCAGCTGCTGACCGTCGAGGAGCCCAAGCCATGAACCTTCGCCTGCCTTCGCTGCCAGCGTTTCTCCTCCTCTCCGGCCTCGCCCTGGCTGCCATGCCCTGCGCAGCGGCCACGCAGGCTGAAAATCTCCTTCCCCCGCCCGCGGGCGAGGGTCGCGACGGGGGTCCGGCGCCGGGCACGGACGACCCTCTGCTGGTGCCGCCCGAAATCGGCCCCGGACTCGTGGCCGTGCCGGACCTGGATCTCTCCGGAGCCGAGGCGCGGGCACGCGAGGCGATCCAGGCCGCCCGTCAGGCCGTGCGTGACGTCGCCAGCGGCCCCGAGGTGGTACCGGCCGATCTGGCCGAGACCTACGGCCGGCTGGGCGGTCTGTATCACGTCCACGACATTCCCGCCGGGGCTTCGGCTGCCTACCGGAACGCGCGGACGCTGGATCCCGGGCATTTCCGCTGGGCGTATCTCGACGGCTGGCTGGCCCAGGGGGTCGGTCGGCTGGAGGACGCGCTGGCAGCGTATCAGGCTGCTCGGGCGATCGATCCGGACTATCGGCCGCTCGACCTGCGCGAGGGTGAGGTGCTGGCGGAGCTGAACCGACCCGCGGAGGCGCTGCAACGACTCGAGGCCGCCGTGGATGAACCCGGGCTCGAAGCGGCCGCGGCGTTCCGCCTGGGCCAGATCGCACTGCAGCGTCGGGATTTCGAAAAAGCGGAGGTCTGGCTGCGGCGCTCCCTGCAGGCGGATCCGGACGCCGACATGGTCTACGGTCCGCTGGCGCAGGCGTTGCGCAGCCTTGGGGACATCGAGGGGGCTCGCGCAGCGCTGGCCCGCCAGGGAGACCGGGCGCCCTTCGTCGAGGACGCGATGGTGCGCGAACTCGAAGACCTGGACACCGGCGCACGCCGGCATTTCCTGCAGGGTCTGCTCGCGGTCCGCGACAATCGATTCGAAGCTGGTGCAGAGGCGTTTTTGCGTGGCATTGCCGAAGATCCCGACAACGCGCATGCGCGCATCAGCCTCGCGCGCGCGCTTTATCTGGCCGGGGATCCCGCGGCGTCCAGGGAGCAGTTGACCGGGGTCCTCGAGCGGGAACCCGAGAACCCACTGGCGCTGTTTCTGCGAGCGGTTCTGCACGACGCCGAGGGTGACACCGACCGCGCCCGCGCGGGCTACGAGTCGGTGCTGCAACTCAGGCCGGGCCATACCGGCGCCGCCCACCAACTCGGCATGCTGGCGTTCCGGCAGGGGCAGTGGGCAGAAGCGGCGTCACTGCTCGGCCAGGCAGGTGAGGCGATTCCGGACAACGTGCTGGCACGGGTTCTTGCGGTCGTGGCAGCCGCGCGTGCCGACGGCGAATCCGTGGAACTGGCATCGGCTCTCGACGCAATCGCCGGGAGCCTCCCGCACAACCCGCTGCCCCGTTATGCACTGAGCCGTATGCTGAGCGCTTCCGTGGATCCGGCGACCCGGGACCCAATGAGAGGGTTGGAACTGGCCAAGAACCTGGTCCTGCAGAGCCCGATACCACCGGTGTACGAAGCGCTAGCGCTCGCACATGCGGCCAACGGCGACACGGCGGGCGCTCACGCGGCACTGGAACAGGCCGCGACCGCGTACCGCCGCAGCGGCGCTCTGTTTCTCCTTCCCCGGATCGAAAACCAGCAGCGCCGCCTCGCTGCAGGCCAGTTGCCCGCCGAGGCGTGGCCCGAGGACGACCCCGTACTCAACGCTCCGCCCGCGGAGGCCCGGGGCGTCTTCCAGGAGTACCCGACGCCCCGTCCGTTCTGAAACCCACAAAAAAGGCCCGCACGGACCTCGAATCCGTGCGGGCCCAGACCTCGAGGATCTGACGGCTGCTATCAGTAGTCCTGGGCGGGCTGCTCTCCGGTGCCCGGAGCCTGCCAGGGACCGCCCCAACCCGGGTGACCCCAACCGGGATGACCCCAACCCGGGTGACCCCAACCGGAATGGCCCCAACCCGGGTGACCCCAGCCGCGGTGGCCACCCCAGTAGGGGGAACCGTACGGGCCGCCGTAGTAACCCGGGCCGTACCAGGGGCCGCCGCCCCACGGACCACCGTAGCCGGTTCCCCACCATGAACTGGCGGGTGCCGATGCCAGACCCAGGACGGCGGCGACCGCGGCCGCGCCCAGTACCTTCGTGAGTTTGGTCATTTCGTTCTCCTCAATGAGTAGCAGCGATTGCCGAGCCACGCGCACCGCCAGGAAGGGGCCGCGTGAAGAAACCGCCCGATAATCCTTGCGGCTTCAACACGATGCTAGCGGCAAAGTCGTCAGTTGTCCAAGCTTTCCCATAAACACCGGTCGGTGCCGTTTCGACGTCGGCGCGCCCATCCCCTATGCTCTACCAGCCGGTGCCCGGCCTTGATGACACGGGCGCTTCCAGCCGGGCGGATTCAACGGCCGGCCACCCACAGATTTCCAAGAGG
>PULL01000085.1 GCA_003550945.1 Thioalkalivibrio sp.
AGACCGGCTTGGCGAGCCGCCTCTCCCAGTCCGGCCAGGCCGCCAGTTCCAGCGACCAGCGCACCCGGACGGGGGTGGCGATCTGCGTCATGGTGGCGCGAACCCGTTCCGCCAGTGATTGCAGGCTGCGTTGCATCAAGGCAGTGTCCAGACGGCGCTCCGTCCCGGCCAGCAGGCTGATCTCGCTGGCAAAGGGCAGGGCGGCGGCACGGGCCAGTTCCGCCTGGGTGAGCAGCAGGGTGTCCAGTTCGGCTTCGAAGCGCGCGGCCAGGGTGACCGCGAACGCGATGGCCGCGGCCGACGGCCCGGAGGCGTCCAATGCCAGCAGGACCCGGCGAAGCGCAGGCTCACTCGTTTGCATGCGAATCCTCGCGGCTGGAATAGGCCTGGCGCAGCCGGGCCAGTTCGGCGAGCCGCGCCTGGACACGGCCGTTCAGGCTCTGCTTCGGCCATCGCCCCTGTGCGTCCGGCGCGCCGGCGGGCAGGCCGCTCAGCAGGGCGCTGGCCTGGTCGACGTGATCGATCGCATAAACCTGGAAAAGACCCTTGCGCGCGGCCTCGACCACGTCCCGCCGAAGCATCAGGTGCGGACGGTTGCTGGCCGGAATGATCACCCCGTGGCTGCCGTCCAGACCGCCGGCCGCGCAGACGTCGAAAAACCCCTCGATCTTGTCGTTGACCCCGCCGACGGCCTGGACCAGGCCATGCTGGTCCACCGATCCGGTGACGGCGAGCGACTGGCGGAGCGGTGCGTTCGCGAGCGCGGAAAGCAGCGCACACAGTTCCGCGACGGACGCACTGTCGCCCTCGACCGGTCCATAGGACTGCTCGAAAGTCAGGCTGGCCGCGAGCGAGAGGGGATGATCGCCGCTGAAACGCCAGGAAAGGTACGAAGACAGGATCAGCACGCCCTTCGAGTGGATCGCACCCCCGAGCTTGACTTCCCGTTCGATGTCGATGACCTTGCCTGCACCGAGCCGGGCGGTTGCCGTGATGCGCGACGGCCGGCCGAAGCTGAATTCGCCGAGGCTGATCACGGACAGGCCGTTGACCTGGCCAACCCGCTCGCCTTCCAGTTCCACGCGCTGGATGCCGCGCCGGATGGATTCTTGCACCTGCTCCCGAATGCGGCTGAGCCGCCGGATTGCGGCGTCGATCGCGTGCTGCACGTGGATGCCGTCGACCTGCGCGGCGTCATCCTGCCCGGCGTAGTAATCGGCCTCCCGAAGGAGGTCGTCGAGGGACCCCATGTGCAGGGACAGGCGTTCGCCGTCCTCGACCTGGCGCGCAGCCTGATCGATCACCCGCGCGACGGCGGCGCGCTTGAACGGCCGCAATCCGCCGGACCGCTGCTGCATCCCGATCAGGCGGGCATAGCGGCTGGTGGTGTCTTCGTCCCTGGGGATGTCCTCGGAAAAGTCGGCCGCTATCTTGAACAGGCGGCCAAACTCGGGATCGTATCGCTGGAGCAGGTAGTAGAGCAGGCGCCCACCCACAAGGACCACCTTGAGGTCGAGCGGGATCGGTGCGGGCTCCAGCGTCGTGGTGCTCGCGATGCTGAGCATGGTCTCCAGGGACTCCACGCGCAGTTCGCGCGCCCGCAATGCCCGTTTCAGTGCCTCCCAGGCAAAGTGATGCCGAAGCAGGCGCTCTGCGTCGATGACCAGATAGCCGCCGTTGGCGCGAGCCAGCGCGCCCGATTTGATCAGTGTGAAGTCGGTGACCAGCGTCCCGTGCTGGACGGTATGCTCCACCCGGCCCACCAGGTTCTGGTAGGTCGGATTGTCCTCGTAGAACACGGGCGCGCCCGTGCTCTGGGCGTGGTCCACGAGCACGTTCACCTGGTAGCGTGTCAGTTGCCGCGCTGCCTGTCCGGCCGGGTTGGGCCCGCCTCCGGAGTCCTCGCCAAGGCTGCGGATCTGCTCCGCGTTCTCCAGCAGGTCGCGGCGTACGGCTTCGAAAAAGCGCAGCACTTCCGGGAGATCGCGGTACTTCTGGTACAGATCTTCGAACTGCTGGTCGACCGTGGCGCCCGAAACCTGCAGATCCAGCTGCTTGTGCCGCTCGCGGCCCTCGCGCTGCCAGCGAGGGATCTGCGCGATCAGCTGGCGCAGGTCCTGCTTCAGCTCCTCGACCGCGGTTTCGATCGCCTGCTGGTCCTTTGCCGACAGTTTTTCGAACTCGTCCGCGTCCAGGATTTCGCCCCTGTGAGTCGGAGCCAGCGTGTAGCCACCCGGCGTTCTCAGTAGCGCGACGTTGCGCTTTTCGGCTTTTTCCCGCAGTTCGCCGAACGCCTTTTCGTCGCGGTCCTTCAACTCGTCGTGGATCTCCTGCGCCTGCGCGCGGTAGGCCTCGCTCTGGAACGCGGCCACCAGCGCGGTGATCACGTCCTCGGTGAGCTGATGCATGTCACGCCGCAACTCCTGGCCGCGACCTGCGGGCAGGCGCAATGCCCGCGGCCGGTGGGGAGTGTCGAAGTCGTTCACGTAGCACCAGTCGGCCGGCACTTCGCGTCCAGCCGCGGTCTCCCTGAGCAGGCGGTTGACCAGCGTCCTGCGGCCGAGACCGGTGGACCCAAGCACGAACAGGTTGTAGCCCTCGTGCAGCATGCCGATCCCGAAGCGCAGAGCCTCGAGCGCCCGTTCCTGCCCCATCACGTCGTCGAGATCGGCCAGCTCTCCCGTGTGGTCGAAGTCCAGCGTCTCCGGGTCGCAGGAATGACACAGGGACTGGGCGGGAAGAGGTTCCGGTGCTTTGGTTGAGACCGTATCCAGTGGCCGTTGCGGATCAGACATCGGCTGAGGCTCCAGGAAGGCGAGGGCCGCGCTGCCCTGACTACGAACATAGCAGATACGGCAGGCGGGACGGTTCGGGAATCCGCCCGAAGCCCCCGGTTTTTCGGCAAACGGCGGGCGGGGCGGCGCCTCGGCGTCGCACGGGGCCAGCCTGTCGTGACGCGAGTTGCCGGGCGCTTCCTAGTCCAGGCCGGCGCGACGCAGGCGGGCTCGCAGGTCGTCCATTTCCTCGAGCAGGTCGGCCACCAGCGCCGCCAGTTCGGGCTCCGCGTCGAACACACGCTCCATCTCGCGCATGCGGCGTGCGCGCCGCAGGTGCTCACCCGAGAAGCGCCAGGTTCCGGCAACGCACTCGGTGCTCGGGAAGAGGCCTTCCTCGAGATGGCGCTTCAGCCACTGCGGCTCGACAGTGCAGACGGTTGCCATCTGTTCCACGGTAAGCCATGTCTCTTCCACCAGCGCTCCGTGCAGGATCTCATCGTTGCGCATCGTTTATGCCCTCTCGTCGCGGCGCGGATCGAACGCGAGTTCGCGCGCCATCGTTTCGTAGATCTCCCGCGCCTTCGGGTTCTTGGCGGACGGCAGCACCACCTGGATTTCCAGCAACAGATCGCCGGCCGGAGTCCCGGGAATGCCGCGGCCGCGTACGCGCAGCTGCCGGCCACTCTGCGCCCCCTCTGGGATGCGCACTTTCAGTGTGCCTCCGGGCAGCGGCACCGGGACGACCGCTCCCAGCGCCGCTTCCCACGGGGCGACGGGGAGGGTGAGGTGCAGATTCCGGCCATCCGGCCGGTAGCGTGGATGCGGACGGAAATGGACTTCCAGCAACAGGTCGCCTGCCGGTCCGCCACCGATTCCCGGCGACCCCTGGCCGGCCAGGCGGATCACCTGGCCTTCGTGTACACCCTTCGGGACGCGGACATTCAGGGTTCGCGTGTCGACCACGACCCGGCCCTGTGCGTCCAGCCGCGGCGCACGCAGCGAGATCTGGCGGGTGGCTCCCTCGAAAGCATCCTCGATATCCAGCAGCACCTTGGCGTGGTGGTCTTCGCCGCGGGCCCGGAACTCGCCACCGGCGGTGTGGTAGCGGGCCCGGCCGCCACCCATCTGTCCGAACAGTTCGGAAAAGAAGTCGCTGAACGCCGCTTCTTCGGAGGGCGAAAAGCCGCGGCCGGAGAACTCGAAACCGGCGTCCCAGTCGGGCGGGGGCCGGAACTCCTCACCCGGCTGATGCCCGCGCCCCAGTTGATCGTAGGCGGCGCGCTTCTCCGGGTCGGAAAGCACAGCATGGGCTTCGTTGATCTCCTGCATCCGTGCCTCGGCGTCCGGCTCCTTCGAGACATCCGGATGATACTTGCGGGCGAGCTTGCGGAAGGCTTTCTTGATGTCCTGGACCGTGGCGTCGCGCGGCACGTCCAGGGTTTTGTAGTAGTCCTTGAATTCCATCAGGGCTCCTTGGCCTTTCGGGAGGGTGGGTAGCCTCACCCATGGAATTTACCCCACCGGCCGCTACTTTCAAGGGTATTGAAGGGACCGTGCGGGCCCCCATATTACCGTGCGAGGGTGCCGTTCGGACGGTGCCCCGCGTTGACCAATGGAGGACGTGATTATGTACCGTTCGCTGTTTCCCCACGACATGCTCGCGGAGCTCGACCGACTGCAGCGGGAGATGAGCCGCAGCTTCGATTATTCGCCCAGCATACGCGGTATGGCCCGGGGCGGGGTTCCGGCGATGAACGTCGGCGGCACGCCGCACTCGGTGGAGATCTACGCTTTTGCCCCGGGCATCGACCCGGCCAGCATCGAGGTGCACATCGAGAAAGGCGTGCTGGTGATCGCCGGTGAACGTGCGTCGGCTTTGCCCGCACGCGAAACCAAGGCCAACGTGCACATCGACGAGCGCTTTTCCGGCGCCTTCCGCCGGGTCGTGACCCTACCGGACGATGTGGACCCGGACAAGGTGACCGCCCGGTATCGTGATGGTGTGCTGCACATCAGCATCAAGCGCCGCGAGACTTCGTTGCCGCGGCGGATCAGCGTTCAGTGAGGGAGGGTCCGAATATGAATGACAAGACCGATGTTAGCCGCAAGGAAGAGTCGACCGCAGGCACGCAGGCCACATTGACGCCGCCCGTGGACGTATTCGAAGACGCGACCGGAATCACGCTGCTCGCCGATCTGCCGGGCGTGCCAAAAGACGCGCTGCACCTGCACGTGGAGGCGGAGACCCTGACCATCGAGGGCGAGGTGGCGCTCGAGGTACCCGAGGGTATGGAGGCCACCCACGCGGAAGTGAGTCTGCCCCGTTATCGCCGCGTGTTCACGCTGTCCCGGGAACTGGACACCGACCAGGTCAGCGCCGAATTCCGCAACGGCGTGTTGACCCTGCGCATCCCGAAGGCACAGCACGCGCAACCGCGCAGGATCGAGGTGGAGGTGGCGTAAAAGCCGGCCCTCACCCCCAGAGCCCCAGAAAGCCCGCTCCCCTGCGAGCAGGAGAGATGACAAAGCTCTCTCCCGCGCAAATGGGAGAAATCAGAAAACTCCCTCCCCCGCTTGCGGGGGAGGGCTGGGGAGGGGGCCTACGACGCCAGCCGCTTGTATTTGATCCGGTGCGGCTGATCGGCTGCGTCGCCCAGGCGCTCGTGGCGATCTTCCTCGTATTCCTGGAAGTTTCCTTCGAAGAACACCACGCTGCCGTCTTCCTCGAACGCGAGGATGTGCGTGGCGATGCGATCGAGGAACCAGCGATCGTGAGAGATCACGATCGCCGACCCGGGGAAGTCCAGCAGGGACTCCTCCAGCGCCCGCAGCGTTTCCACGTCGAGGTCGTTCGTCGGCTCGTCGAGCAGCAGCAGGTTGCCGCCGCTTTTCAGGACCTTCGCGAGGTGAACGCGGTTGCGCTCACCGCCTGACAGGTCCTTCATGCGTTTCTGCTGGTCGGAACCCTTGAAGTTGAATCGGCCGACGTAGGCGCGCGAGGGCATCTGGAAGTTGCCGACCTGCACCACGTCCTGGCCGTTGGAGATCTCTTCCCACACCGTTTTCTCGTCCGCCAGCGCGTCGCGGCTCTGGTCCACGTAAGCGATCTGGACCGTTTCACCGATGGTGATCTTGCCGTTGTCCGGCTGTTCCTGCCCGGTGATCATCCGGAACAGCGTGGTCTTGCCGACGCCGTTCGGGCCGATCACGCCGACGATCCCGCCGCGCGGCACCGAGAACGACAGCCCCTGGTAGAGCACGCGATCGCCGAAGGTCTTGCTCAGGTTCTCGGCCTCGAGCACCACTTCACCCAGCCGCGGGCCGGGGGGGATGTACAGTTCCTTGGTTTCGGAGCGGCGCTGGTAGTCGCTGGACGCAAGCTCCTCGAAGCGCTTCAGGCGCGCCTTGCTCTTGGCGGTCCGGCCCTTCGGGTTGCTGCGCACCCACTCGAGTTCCGATTCCATGGCCTTGACCCTGGCCTGCTCGGCCTTTTCCTCCTGCGCGAGCCGCTTTTCCTTCTGCTCGAGCCACGACGAATAATTGCCTTGCCACGGGATGCCGTGCCCGCGGTCGAGTTCGAGGATCCAGCCGGCGACGTTGTCGAGGAAATAGCGGTCGTGGGTCACCGCGACCACGGTGCCGGGGAATTCTTTCAGGAAGCGCTCCAGCCACGCGACGCTCTCGGCGTCGAGGTGGTTGGTCGGCTCATCGAGGATCAGCATGTCCGGGCTGGACAGCAGCAGTTGGCACAGCGCGACTCGCCGGCGCTCGCCACCGGAAAGGGTCTTCACCTCCGCGTCCCAGGGCGGAAGCCGCAGCGCGTCGGCCGCCACTTCCAGCCTGCGTTCGAGGTTGTGTCCGTCGCTGGCCTGGATCAGCGCTTCGAGTTCCGCCTGCTCGGCCGCGAGCTTGTCGAAATCGGCGTCGGGTTCCGCATACGCGGCGTAGACCTGGTCGAGGCGGGCGAGGGCCTGCTGTATCGGCTCAACCGCCTCTTCGACATTGCCGCGTACGTCCTTGCTGTCGTCAAGCTGCGGCTCCTGTTGCAGATAGCCGATGCGGATTCCCGGTTGGGGGCGCGCCTCGCCGAGGATGTCCTTGTCGACACCGGCCATGATCCGGAGCAGGGTCGACTTCCCGGCGCCGTTGTAGCCGAGCACCCCGATCTTCGCGCCGGGAAAGAAATTCAGGTAGATGTCCTTCAGGATCTGCTTCTTCGGCGGGACGATCTTGCCCACGCCGTTCATGGTGAAGATGTACTGCGCCATGGGGCCTCTTGCGGTGTTTTCCGGTTGACGGATGTTCTGGACGCGAGACTCTAACACGAGTTCCCGATGAAATTATCCGGGCGGTGGGCCGTCTATAACGGCATTCCCATCCGCAACCGAGGAGGATTCGCATGTCGTGTAACCGCACACTGGTCCGAACCTGGCTGTTCGCTTTGCTTCTGGCATTTCCTCTCGCTGGCCATGCAGCCGACCGCGTCACGCTGGAACACAACGGGCTGACCCTGATCGGACATCTGCAGTCGGTGACCGACCCGGCGGACGGCGTGATCCTGATGCTGCACGGCACGCTGGCGCACGGCCGCATGGAAACCATGGCCGCGGCGCAGGACCTGTTGGCCGATCATGGCCTCAACTCGCTTTCGGTGAACCTGAGCTACGGCATCGACGCCCGCGAAGGAATGTTCGAATGTGACCGGCCGGTTACCCACGGTGTCGAGGAGCATTTCGCCGAGTTGGATGCCTGGATCGCCTGGCTGCAGGAAGAGGGCTTTGGCCCGGTGAGCCTGCTCGGCCACTCGCGCGGCGGCAACCAGGTCGCGCGCTACGTACAGGAATGGGGAGCGGATGACATCCGGGCGCTGGTGTTGGTTGCACCCTCCACCTTTGATGCCGAGCGCGCAGCGTCGAGCTACGAGGCGCAGTCGGGAATGCCGCTGGTGGTGCGTCTGGACCAGGCCCGTGAGCTGACGCGGATGGACCAGCCGGAAACCCTGCTGCAGGGCGTGCGTTTCCTGTTCTGCGAGTCGCTGGACGTCGCCCCGCGGGCCTTTCTTGGCTACTATGATCCCGAGCGGGCGCACGACACCCCGAGCGTGGTCGACGGTATCGCGGTGCCCACGCTGGTGATCATCGGCTCCGAGGACGACGTGGTCGCCGATCTACCCGAGCGCATGGCCGAAATCGAGCACGGGGACGCGATCACCACGGTGACCATCGACGGCGCCGACCACTTCTTCCGCGATTTCTTTGCCGACGACGTCGC
>PULL01000318.1 GCA_003550945.1 Thioalkalivibrio sp.
CTCCCGCCTCACCGGCTATACGGAGAGCGAATTGCGCGGTCGCACGCCATGGGTGCTGTGGGCGGAGCAGAGGACTCGGCCCAGGTTGAAAGAGGTTTCGTCAGCGCTTCTTGCAGAGAGTGCCTGGAAGGGCGAATTCCTCGCTCGGCGCAAGGACGGAGAGCAGCGTGTGGCTTTCCTCAAGATTAGGGCTGTTCGCGACGGAATCGGTCAGCTCACGCATTTGATCGGTGTGGCGACTGACCTTACGTTGCAGAAGGAGGCCGAGCGTCGCGCCGAACGTCTTGCATTTTACGATCCGGTCACCGATCTGCCGAATCGGGTGCTATTCGCGCAGCGCGCCGAACTGGCCCTCGCAATGGCGGCCCGCCGGGACAAGCAGGTAGCGATCGTGCTGCTGGATCTGGACCGTTTCCGGGAGGTCAACGATTCGCTCGGACACCGGGAAGGAGATGCGCTGCTTCTGCAGGTGGCGGTGCGACTGAGGGCGGTGGTTCGGGCTGAGGACACCCTTTGCCGGCTCGGTGGTGACGAATTTGCGCTGCTGCTTCCCGAGTCGGACCAGGACGGCGCGCTGAAGCTTGCGGACAAGGTGCTGCACGTTTTCCGCGAACCTTTTCAGCTTGCGGGACACCGACTGATTCTGACGGGCTCGATCGGGATAGCGCTATCGCCGACTGATGGGTCCGACTTCGCCGAACTTCTGAAGAACGCCGATACGGCACTCCATCGCGCGAAGCTGGAAGGGAAACACACCCGCGTCTTCTACGACCGCGCGATGAATGAAGCGACCTTCGGACGTCTGGTGCTCGAGGCAGAGCTCCGCGAGGCGGTGCGGTCGGGTCAGTTGCGCGTGCACTACCAACCGAAGCTGGCAATGCGGAATCGGGTTGTGGTTGGCGCCGAGGCGCTGATTCGATGGCAGCACCCTACGCGCGGCCTGCTTTCCCCCGGCGAGTTCATCCCCGTTGCGGAACCGACCGATCTGATCGTCGCACTGGGTGACTGGGTTATGTCGGAAGTCTGCCGGCAGTTGGCCGCCTGGCGGTCTGCGGCAACCCCACCGGTGACAGTCGCGGTTAATCTCGCTGCACGGCATTTTCGATATCCAGGCCTTGCAGACCGGGTGAACGGCATCCTCCAGGCCTATGGTCTGCCGGCTCGCCTGCTCGAAGTTGAGCTCACCGAGTCCACGTTGCTCGATCAGAGCGGTTCGACGCTGGTCAATTTGCTGGAACTGCGAGATCTGGGTGTGCGGGTGGCACTGGATGATTTCGGCACCGGATACTCAAGTCTGAGCTACCTGAAACGGCTGCCGCTGAATTCGCTGAAGATTGATCGGAGCTTCGTTCGCGACCTGGTGACTGATCCGGATGACCGAAAGCTCGTGGGAACCGTGATTGCACTGGGACGTCATCTCGACCTTGAAGTGATCGCGGAGGGGGTGGAGACCGACGAACAGCGCCAGATACTGCTCCAAGAGGGATGCGAAGTGGGCCAGGGCTATCTGTTTGGGCGACCCCAGCCCGCCGGGGACTTTGCGGCCTCATGGCTTTCGCCGCTGAAGAGCAAGACCTGATCGCAACTCTACGAAGGGGTGGTCTCGCCGTTCGCGAAGCATGTCGACTCAGCAGGTGACGACCCGGTTCCGACCTTCGCGCTTAGCCCGGTAAAGAGCTTCGTCGAGACGCCTGAGCAGTTCATGTCTCGACTCACCGTCTCTGTGAATCGTGACCGCCGCACTCAGAGTGATCCTTCCAGGACCTGGCATCGGGGTCTCGGCGATCAGCGCACGAACGGCCTCGGCCATCAGCATTCCGTTGTGGGCGTCGGTTTGGGGCAACAGGATCATGAACTCCTCTCCACCCCAGCGGGCCAGGGTGTCCGTCGCCCGGATCCTGTCCTTCAGAGAAGCGGCAAATCGGCGCAGCACCTCGTCCCCGATGAGATGACCGAAGCGATCGTTGATCGCCTTGAAATGATCGATATCCAACGTGATCAACGCGACCGGGGTGCCGTACCGTTCCGAGCGTGTCAGTTCATGCCTGAGGATGTTTTCGAAGTGGTGCCGGTTCACCAGTCCAGTCAGTGCGTCGTGATTCGCCCGATGTCGGAGATCAGCCTCGAGGGCTTTGCGGGTGGAGATATCGACGCCCGCACCAGTCAGGTACTGTCGCCCGGCGAGTTCCACGCGGAGTCCGGTGAAATGGAAGGGGATACTGGATCCGCTCGGCGTCTTGAACTCTGCGTCGATCTCGAACGAACCGTCCCGGAACACCGTTTCGATCGCCTTCTGGATACGGTGAGAGTCCCTCGGGTCGAAAAGTGACCACGCTGGGGCTTGGAAAAGCTCTTCGGCACTCCGCTCAGTGACTCTTTCGAGGTTCCGGTTCCATCGCTGGAACCGCCCCTGGTCATCCAGCAGGTAGAAAACGCCTGGCAGGCTGCGGATGATCGCGTCGCTCAGATCGCGCTCCTCGCGGAGTTGAGCCTCAAGCGTTTTTCGCGGTCTCAGGTCGATCACCGAAGTCACGATGGCGCGGCCTCCAGTGGTATCCACGGGCACCAGCGTGACCTCGACCGGGATCAGCGTGCCGTCCCGTTTCCGAGCCTCGACATCCAGACCATCGCGCATGACTCGTTGCCCGGCCCGGGTCTGTGACACATAGGAGTCCCGCTGCAACTGGTGGGCAGGCCGCAGCGTTTCGGGGATCAGGAGTTCTACAGGCTGGCCGACGAGGTCGTCCTCGGGGTAACCGAAGAGGTCACCGGCGCGCGGGTTGGCCTTCAGAATCGAACCCTGATCGTCGACCAGCAACAGGGGATAGGGAGAAATCTCGCAGAGGGATTTCAGAGATTCAGGGTCCAGGGTGACGACGCCGCGCGCAGGCATGTCGTACGGCTTGGTTCGGCGCATATCCACTGATCGACCTTTCCTTTGGGCCCATCAGGTGGGGCCCGAACTCGCTTTTCAAGTCCTGGCAAAGCGTCGCTGTGCGCGGCGAGCCGAAGGGCTTTCAATTCCGGTTTGCGCGGCGCGGAACCCGCGCGGCGAAGTTCCAGATTCTAGCGGAACCACATCGTCGCGGGCGATTAGAGATGTCCGATCGAGTTTCTGGTTCAAAACGGCCATTCCAGCAGGCTGACGATGGGAACGCAGCCGCAATGAAACCGTTCTGGACGCGATCGAACTGGCCAGGATTTTTCTGAGGTACTCATTGGCCGAGGGCGACTTCCGCTAGAATCCGAGCAAAGTTGCCGGCTGAGCGGTTGCTGGCCGGCCGATACAGGGAACCACGCGATCCGGGGGGCTGATGAACACCTACGAATGCAACACCTGCGGTTTTCTTTACGATGAGGCTCAGGGGCTTCCGGACGAGGGGATTCCTCCCGGCACGCGCTGGGAAGACATCCCGGACGACTGGGTATGCCCCGAGTGCGGTGCCACGAAATCGGACTTCACGCCCGTGCAATTCGACTGAGCGTTCTCGCCGCGCAGCGAAGCGTGCCGAGTGCGCTTGATCGATGCGGCGTATTCATCTGTCCGGTTTGCCTTCCCGCAGGAAGGCGTCGATGAGGGAAGAGAGTTGGGGTTCCCCCGGCTCGGCAAACTCGTAGCGGGCGCGTATCACCGGTTTGTCGATGTCGATCAGCGCGGCCAGATCGCAGGGTGTCGCGGCCACCACGACGTCGGCCGGAACCGCGCGGATGGTGTCGCTCAGCGCGCGCAGCTGCGCCGGGTGATAGCCGACCGCCGGCAGCACCGGACCAATGTGCGGATATTCGGCATAAACGGCCGCGATTTCTCCCGCGGCGTAGCTGCGGGGATCCACGATGTTCGCCTGTGCCGCGACTGCCGCGACGTGGCCGGCGCCGTAGCCCATCCCGCCGTGCGTCAGCGTCGGGCCATCCTCGACGACGAGCACGCGCTTTCCGGCTACCCGCGCCGGATCGTCGAGCTGCACAGGCGACGCGCCCAGGATGATCCGTGCCCCGGGATTGGCCGCGCGCACGGCTTCGGTCACTCGTTCGATGTCCGCTTCGCGTGCGGCATCGCTCTTCGCGACCAGCACCACGTCGGCCATGTGCAGCACCGTCTCGCCCGGGTGGTGGGTGGTCTCGTGACCGGGCCGCAACGGGTCTACCAGCACGATGTGCAGATCGGGACGCACGAACGGAAAATCGTTGTTGCCCCCGTCCCAGAGGATTACGTCGCACTCGTCGGCCGCGGCCGGGACGATCCGTCCGTAGTCGACACCGGCGTAGACCACGTTGCCGAGCGCCAGATGCGGTTCGTACTCCTCCCGCTCCTCAAGCGTGCAAGCGGCGGCATCGAGATCGGCAGCGTCGGCGAACCGTTGCACCGCCTGTCGTTCCAGGTCGCCGTAGGGCATCGGGTGTCGGATGACCGCAGCTCTCAGACCCCGCGCTTTCAGCAGTCGGGACAGCCAGCGCGTGACCTGCGACTTCCCGCAGCCGGTTCGCACGGCGCTGGTCGCGATCACCGGAACCCCGGCATCGAGCATCGTTCGGTTGGGTCCGAGCAGCAGGAAGTCGGCGCCGGTGGCCAGCGCCGCGGAGGCCCGGTGCATCACGTGGGCGTGTTCGACGTCGCTGTAGGCGAATACGACCTGGTCGATCCGTTCGCGCCGGCAGAGGTCCTCGAGTTCCGACTCGACGATGATCGGGATCCCTTCGGGGTAGTGCGGCCCGGCCAGCGCGGGTGGGTACCGCCGTCCGGCGATCTCCGGAATCTGCGCGGCCGTGAACGCGACGACCTCCGTGGCCGGATCATCGCGGTAGACCATGTTGAAGTTGTGAAAGTCGCGGCCCGCCGCCCCCATGATGACGACCCGGGTGCGGGTGTGCGGCGATCGTCTCATGGCACCAGCACTGCCGCGCCCTGCAGTCTGCCTGCGCGCAGATCGGCGAGCGCCTCGTTCGCGGCTTCGAGCGGGTAGACGGTCGTCGTGGTCCGCACCGGGACCTTCGGTGCCAGCGCCATGAACGCCTCGCCGTCCGCGCGCGTGAGGTTCGCGACCGAGCACAGGCTGCGCTCGCCCCAGAGGATGTCGTAGGGGAAAGCCGGGATGTCGCTCATGTGGATGCCGCCGCAGACGACCCGGCCGCCGCGGCGCACCGCCCGCAACGCCGTTGGCACAAGTTCGCCGGCCGGGGCGAAGATCAGCGCAGCATCCAGCTCCACCCCGGGTTGTTGGTCGGCTCCCCCGGCCCAGGCCGCGCCGAGATCCCGCGCAAAGGCCTGCGCGTCGGTGTCCCCCGGGCGCGTGAAGGCGAAAATCTCCCGACCCTCGTAGCCCGCGATCTGCGCGACGATGTGCGCGGCGGCGCCGAAACCGTAGACCCCAAGCCTGCGGGCGTCACCGGCCATGCGCAGCGTCCGGAATCCGATCAGGCCCGCGCAGAGCAGCGGGGCGGCGGCGACGGGGTCGTGGGAGTCGGGGATCGGGAAGCAGAAGGCCTCGTCCGCGACCGCATATTCCGCGTACCCGCCTTGTAGCTGATATCCGGTGAACCGTGCCTGTCCGCAGAGGTTCTCGTGTCCGCTGGTGCAGAAGTCGCAGTGCCCGCAGGTGTGGCCGAGCCAGGGCACGCCGACCCGGGTGCCGGCAGGGTGGCGGTTCGCACCCGGGCCGCTCGCAGTGACGGTGCCGACGATCTCGTGGCCGGGAATCAGCGGCAGCGCCGGATCGGGAAGCTCTCCGTCAACGATGTGCAGGTCGGTTCGGCAGACCGCGCAGGCTTCCACCTGAAGCAGTACCTGACCTTCGCCCGGGTCGGGCACAGGCCATTCGCGAAGACCCAACGGCTGGCAGGCCGCTTCCATCACCATTGCGCGCATCTGCGTTGCCTCCCGCTGGCAGCGGAGTCGACTGCGAGTGCCCCATCATGCCGCCCCGCCGCGTCCCATCGCCAGCCCGGCGACGTGCCGCGCCGCCTGAACGGCGGTTTCCAGCAAGGGCACACCCTCGTACGCCCAGGACCCGCAGTAGAAGACGCGCCGACCGGGTTCGCGATGCCAGGCGTCCATCTGCCGCAACACCGTCTCCGTCCCGGTGTGAACTACGGCCCGTTGCAGCGGCGTGCGATCGATCACCGTGTCCTCCGCAACCGGAAAGATCGGGTTCCAGGTCTGGAAGACGGGGGGATCGTCGGTACTCATGCCCGCCTCGATCGCGTTGATCCAGACAGTGAACATGACCTTGTCCATTCCGGCGTCGGTCTGGAAGTTCAACGCGGTCCAGTCGCGTCGATACCGCGGCATGAAGCGTTGATCGGTGTGGGTGACCAGCTCGCCGTCGGCGAAACGGATGCCGGATAGCACTTCACGCTCGTGCTCGAACTGTGCGCCGTCGAGAAAGTCGAGCTGGTTGGCCTGGGTCGCGAGAATGACGCGGTCGAACAGCCCGCCTTCGCCCCGGGCATTGGCGACCGCGACCTGACTGTCCCGTTGCGCGACCTCGACCACGGCGCTGCCGCTGAAATGCTTCAGGTCTTGCGACAAGGCCTGAACGAGGGCCGAGGTGCCACCGCGCAGCCGCACCAGTCCGGGCCCGTGCAGGATGTCCTGCAGCAGCGACAGCAGTTGACCGGCCGGCCAGTCGAGCAGGTGGCGTTCGTCGCAGGTGCAGATGGTGGTGAGCATCGGCAATACCAGTCCGCGCCAAACCTCCGTATCAAAGTCCTCGCGAGCGAGGTAGCTCTTCAGGGAGATGTCGCCGTTGTGCTCCGGGAGGTCTGTTCGCGCACGGGAGAGCCGGTAAAGCGTCCGCGCCACGCGCCACGCGCGCCGATCCAGATACCGCGGCGACCCGACGAAATGCCAGTCGGTCAGCGGGAAGCGGCCACTGCGGAACCAGGTACTGCGATCGGAACGGCTGCAGGAGATGAAGGTGCGGATGCCGTAGGTGCCCACACCGACCTGTTCAGCCAGCGAGAGCACGCTGTTCCAGGCCGAGGAATTCATCACGCGCAGCGGCACGTCCACGCGCGCGTCGCCTACGGATACCGCGTGCGCATCCATGCCCCAGTCGGGTTGCTGCTCAAAGACGGTGACATCACAACCACCCTCGCGGCAGAAATGCGCAGCCGCAAGGCCTGCCATTCCGCTTCCAACCACCGCAACGCTCAGTGTCATGGGTTCCTCCAGTCAACGCCTGGTGGAAAGGATCTGGATCAGGCCCGCGATTGCGACCACAGTGCCTCCGAAGGCGCCCGCGTAGGCGAGCAGCGACAGCGCGAGACCAGGCTCGATCGCGCGGCTGACCTGGGCCAGCAGCAGCGCAAGGCCCGCCAACAGGATCACCAGGCCGCCCAGCAAAAGACGCACGTCAGCGGTAGAGCCAGCAGGCGGTGTGGTGATCCGGGCGGGGTTCCAGTTCCGGTGGATCCTGCTGGTCGCAGGTGCCCTGAATCATCCGGTTGCAACGCGGGTGGAAGCGGCAGCCGGGCGGCGGCTTCAGCAGGCTCGGCGGTTCGCCGGAGGGCACTTCGCGCAACTGCTGCGCATTGGCGGGATCCGGGTCGGCGATCGCTGCGAGCAGCGCCTGGGTGTAGGGGTGCTGCGGGTGGTTCAGCAGCTCGTTCACTTCCGCCTGTTCGACGATCCGACCCGCGTACATCACGAAGATCCGCTCCGCGAAGTGCCGCACCGTGGAAAGGTCGTGGGTGATGAAGGCCAGCGTCAGCCCGTGGTCGGTCTGGATGCGCCGCAGCAGTTGCAGGATCTCCACGCGCACCGACGCGTCCAGCATCGACACCGGCTCATCGGCAATGATCATGGCCGGGCGCAGAATCAGTGCGCGTGCGATCACCACCCGCTGCTGCTGCCCGCCGCTCAGCATATGCGGGAACTTGGACAGGAAATCCTCCGGCGGCGTGAGCCGGACCTCCTCCAGGGCTTCCCGGGCGCGCTGCTCCCGTTCCGCGCGGTCGCGCACGCCGTGTACGATCAGCGGCTCGTGCAGGATGCGCCGCACGTCCATGAACGGCGGCAGCGCGCCGTA
>PULL01000127.1 GCA_003550945.1 Thioalkalivibrio sp.
ACGCGAAGGCCAGCTCGGCGTCGGGCTTGAAGAACATCGTGAGGAAGATGCCGGTGACGATCTGGATCACCAGCACCAGCAGGGCGAGCGAGCCGAAGTAGTACCAGAAGTTGAAGTTCTTCGGCGCGTAATAGCGCGCGAGGTGCTCGTTCCAGAGTTGTGACAGCGGGAAGCGGGCATCCACCCAGCCCAGCACCCCGCCCTGGATCTTGTCAGCCGTGTTGCCAGCCATTACGCGGTGTCTCCTTCAGCATGCTCGCCCACGACGATGACGTCATCGGTGAGGTAACGGTGCGGAGGCACCTCCAGATTCAGCGCGGCCGGCATGTTGCGGTACACGCGACCGGCCATGTCAAAGCGGGACCCGTGGCAGCCACAGAGCCAGCCACCTGGCCAGTCGGCACCCAGCTCGGCTGATCCGATTTCCGGACGGAATGCGGGCGAGCAACCCAGGTGCGTGCACAGGCCGATCAGCACGAGAATTTCCGGCCTGATCGAGCGGTGGGGGTTCTGGGCGTATTCGGGCTGCTGGGTGAGCACGTCGGAGTCCGGGTCACGCAGCCGGTCGCGGATGCCGGGGAGCAGGTCGGGCATTTCGGGAGTGCGTCGGACGACCCAGACGGGGCGACCGCGCCAGCCAACGCTGATGCGCTGGCCCGGCTCGATCTGGGACACATTCACTTCAACCGGGGCCCCGGCCGCCTGGGCACGTGCGCTCGGTTGCAACGAGGCCACGAAAGGAACGGCAAGCGCCGCCACCCCCGCACCGCCGACCACCGACGTCGCTGCCACCAGGAACCGGCGGCGACCTCGATCCACGCCTTGGTTTGCCATCTTCGCTCTCTCCAGCTGCTGTATCGCTCGTGTTCACGGCGGCGACTGCGGGGCGGGGGGCCGGCAGGCCCGGCGGTGAGTCCTGCGCGCCGTCGTAGCGCCCTCTTGGGGGCGGTGTAATCAAATAGAATTCACTAAAACGCTAATTCGGTCAACCCGCGAGACCTGTGGTTGGCCCCTTCTGACGCATCAGACATGACCGCAACCCGCCGGTTCGGGTCGCTCAGGCCGGATTGGGTATATCGATGAAGGCATGGCCGATGCCAAAGCGTTCGGCGCACCAGGCCCCCAACGCACGCGGCCCGTAGCGCTCGGTCGCGTGATGACCGGCGGCGAAGTAGTGCACGCCGAGTTCGCGGGCCTCGTGCGTTGTCTGCTCGGAAATCTCGCCGCTGATGAAGGCGTCGACTCCGTGCGCCGCAGCCGTCGCAAGCATCGACTGCGCCCCTCCGGTGCACCAGGCCACGCGCCGCACTGGGTGCGTGCCGCCCTGGACCCAGGTCGGGGGCCGTCCGAGCGCCACCCCGATCTCCTCCGCGAAGCCCTCTGCCGACCGTGCCTCCGGAAGACGGCCCACCAGCCCGACGCCATCCGGGCGCAGCGGCCCATCGGTCAGAAGACCGAGCCGGAGCCCGAGCTGGGCGTTGTTGCCGAGTTCCGGGTGCGCGTCCAGCGGCAGATGGTAGGCGACCAGGTTGATGTCGTTCTGCAGCAGCGTCTGCAACCGCTGCCGTTTCATGCCCACCACCGGCTGCGGCTCACCGCGCCAGAAATACCCGTGATGCACCAGGATCAGGTCCGCTTCCTGCTCGATCGCCGCAAGAATCAGTGCGTGGGAGGCGGTCACGCCGCTGACGATGCGCCGAATCTCGCGGCGTCCCTCCACCTGCAAGCCGTTGGGGCAGTAATCCTCGAAGCGGCCGGGGTCCAGTTCCCGGTCGAGGGCCTCGAGAAGCGTGTCACGATCGATGGCGGCCGGCATCGGAACCTCCGGGACAAGGTGCTGCAACGCGGAAAACTGCAGGTGCAAAGCGCTGAAACCGAACCTGCAGTGGTATATTGGGACCATGGTGAAGCTTTCGCGTTTCCTGCTGCAAGCGGCGCTGGCCGGCATCGCGGTTGCGGTGATCGTTGCGCTGTTCTTCCCCGCGGTGCTCGACAGCGACCGCGGCGCTCCTGCTGTGGTCGCCACGCCGCCGGAGCCGCATCATCCTCTGCAGGGACCGATCTCCTACGCCCCCGGGGTGGCCAAGGCCGCGCCGGCGGTGGTCAACATCATGACCTCCCGGGTGGTCGGGGTGCCTCACCCGCTGACCGGCGAGGACGAACTCGACCGCTTCTTTGCCGAGACGCCGCACGGCCTCATCGACCGCGAGCAGGCCAGTCTGGGATCGGGCGTGATCATGACAGCCCGGGGGCACATCCTGACCAACCATCACGTGATCGAGCAGGCCGAGGCGATCGCGGTTGTGCTCGCGAACGGCGATGCGCACCCGGCCGCGATCATCGGCATCGACGCCGAGACCGACCTGGCGGTGCTGCGCATCGACGCCCCGGGGATCACCGCGGCCAGTGTCGGAAGCTCGCGGGACCTGCTGGTCGGGGACGTGGTGCTTGCGATCGGCAACCCGTTCGGCGTGGGCCAGACTGTGACCAAGGGCATTGTCAGCGCAACCGGACGGACCGAACTGGGGATCAACCTGTTCGAAGACTTCATCCAGACCGACGCGGCGATCAACCCCGGGAACTCCGGCGGGGCGTTGATCAACGCCCTGGGGGAACTGGTCGGAATCAACACCGCGATCTTCACCCGCTCCGGCGGCTCTCACGGCATCGGCTTCGCAATCCCGGCGGACCTGGCCCGGGAGGTGATGAACGAAATCATCGAGAAGGGCTATGTCGCACGCGGCTGGCTGGGAATCGAGGTGCAGCCGATGGACCGCGCACTGGCCGAGTCGTTCGGCATGGAACACCCGCGGGGCGTGCTGATCGCCGGCATCCTCAGCCGTGGCCCGGCTGCGCGGGCTGGCCTGCGGCCGGGAGACGTGATCCTGCAGCTGGATGGCCAGCGCGTGGACAACACACGGGCGGCCCTGAACGTGATCGCGCGCAAGCGCCCCGGAGAGCGCATCGACATCGAGGCGCTTCGCGACGGAGAACGGTTGCAGCTCGAGGCAACGGTAGACCAGCGCCCGGTCTGATTCGTGGCCGATCAGGCCCCGCGCGATCAGACCAAGGCCCGAAGGGCCTCGGAGAGCGCCTCCAGAAAAGCGTCGTTTTCCTCCGGAGCGCCCACGGTGACCCGAAGGTGATCGGCAAGCAACCCGCCCGAGTGTCCGACGTCCTTGATCAGGACGCCGGAGGCCCTTAGCGACTCGAACACGCGGCGCCCCTGCGCCGGCGGCACCTGGAACAGCAGGAAATTGGCCTGGCTCGGAATCACCCGGCGTACGCCCGGGAGCGATGCAAGCGCGGCGCTGACCCGCGATCGCTGCTCGCGCAACAGCTGGGCCTGGCGCTCCAGCACTCCGCCGTGTTCAAGGGCGAACAGAACGGAGCGCTGGGTCAGCGAATTCACGTTGTAGGGGAGGCGCAGGCGTTCCAGCGCGTCGATCCAGTCGGGGGAAGCGGCCAGATACCCGAGCCGCAGCCCAGCCAGCCCCATTTTCGACAAGGTGCGCATCACCATCAGGCCGACCGGGCTGCCTGCGCGCGACAGGAAACTGCGGCTCGCGAACGGAGCATAGGCCTCGTCGATCACGGTGACGCCAGGGTTCGCGGCCACCAACTCCTCAACCAGCCCTGGGTCGTACAGGCGACCGGTCGGATTGTTGGGAAAGGCCAGGAACAGCAGCGCGGGACGATGCTCTTCCAGCGCCCGCAGCATCGCCGGTGCATCGAGATCGAAGTCCGGAGCGAGCGGCACACCGACGAACGGAACCCCTGCGGCCCGCGCGAGCACCTCGTACATCACGAAGGTCGGCACCGGCGCCAGCACCGGCCGGCCGCTGCCCTGCACCGCGGTGATCAGGATCTGGATGATTTCGTCGGACCCGTTGCCGAGCAGGCAGCCGGCGGATTCGGGCAACCCGTGCGCGGTCCGGATCGCCGCAGTCACGGCCCTGCCGCCTGGGTCCGGGTAACGATTCAATTCGACGCCGCGCAGGGCCTCGAGCCACGCCGCCTCGAGTTCGCCCGGCCACGGAAAGGGATTCTCCATCGCGTCGAGCTTGATCAGCCCCGTGGCGTCGGCCACCACATACGCGGAGCGCTCGAGCACCTCGGCCCGCATCAGGTCGGAGGGCCGACTCATGACCGTTCGTTTCTGCTGCCGGGCGGCGCTTTATTCACCGCGCATTTCGGCCGAACGGGCGTGGGCGACCAGCCCCTCGCCACGCGCAAGCACCGATGCGGTGCGACCCAGCGCGACCGCACCCTCGGGCGAACACTGAATGATGCTGGAGCGCTTCTGAAAGTCGTAAACGCCCAGCGGCGAGGAGAAGCGCGCCGTGCGCGAGGTCGGGAGGACGTGGTTCGGCCCGGCGCAGTAGTCGCCCACGGCCTCACAGGTGTAACGCCCCATGAACACCGCGCCCGCGTGGCGCAGTCCGGCGTCGATCAGGCCCTGCGGATCGGCCACCGACAGCTCGAGATGCTCAGGCGCAATGTGGTTGGCGACCCGCACCGCCTCGTCCATATCGTGGACACGGACCAGCGCGCCCCGCCCCCCGAGACTTGCTCGGATGATCTCCTCGCGCGGCATCTCCTGCAGCAACCGGTCCATCGCCTGCGCGACGCGGTCCAGGAAGCCGGCGTCGGGCGACACCAGGATCGACTGGGCCTGTTCGTCGTGCTCGGCCTGCGAAAACAGATCGGCAGCGATCCAGTCGGGATCGGTCTCCCCGTCGCACACCACCAGGATCTCGGAGGGGCCCGCGATCATGTCGATTCCGACGGTGCCGAAGACCTCGCGCTTGGCTGCGGCGACGAAGATGTTTCCCGGCCCGACGATCTTGTCCACCGCAGGCACGGTGGCCGTCCCGTAGGCCAGCGCTGCCACCGCCTGTGCCCCGCCAATGGTGAACACACGATCCACGCCCGCAATGGCCGCCGCGGCCAGCACCATGTCGTTGAGTTCGCCTGCCGGGGCCGGAACCACCATCACCAGCAGCGGAACCCCGGCCACCTTCGCGGGGATCGCGTTCATCAGCACGGAAGAGGGATAGGCCGCCTTGCCACCCGGTACATACAGGCCCACCGAATCCAGCGGCGTCACACGCTGCCCGAGCACGGTACCGTCCGGCTCCTCGATCAGCCAGTCCTGCAGGCGCTGGTGCTCGGCGTAGCGCCGGATGCGCTCCGCCGCCGTCTCCAGGGCCTCGCGCTGGGCGACCGGAATCCGCTCCAGCGACTCCTTCAGGCGCTCGGGCGGGATCTCGAGCTGGTCCGCACGGTCCAGGTGCAGACGGTCGAATCGCTCGGTGTAGCGGAGCACGGCCGCGTCACCCTCGCCGCGCACCGCCTCCAGGATCTCGTCCACGATGGCCCGTACCCCGTGGTCGGCCACCGATTCCCACTGCAGCAGAAGGTCCAGTTCTTGCCAGAACCGCTCGTCCCGGCTGTCAAGACGCTTGATCTCAGGCATGGCTGCTGACTCCCATCACGATCGGATCGTCGGTTCATGGACGCTGGCGGCGACGCCGGGCGGCTTCGGCCAGCACACGCAGCGAAGCCTCGGAATCGTCCCAGCCCATGCAGGCATCGGTGATGCTCTGACCATAGACCAGCGGCCGCTCCGGCAGGATGTCCTGCCGGCCCGCCTGCAGGTGGCTCTCCAGCATCACCCCGATAATGCGGCGATCGCCACCCTCCAGCTGGTCCGCCACCGAACGCACCACGTCGACCTGCCGGGCCGGGTCCTTGCGGCTGTTGGCGTGGCTGCAGTCCACCATCACCGTTTCCGGCAGATCGGCTGCGTGCAGCTGGCTGCAGGCCTGTGCGATGCTCTCGGCATCATAGTTCGGCTGCCGCCCGCCGCGCAGGATGATGTGGCAGTCCTCGTTGCCGCGGGTGGAAAAGATGGCAGAACGGCCCGCCTTCGTCATCGACAGGAAATGGTGGGGCCTGGACGCGGAGCGGATCGCATCGATCGCGATCTGCAGGCTGCCGTCGGTGGAATTCTTGAAACCCACGGGGCAGGACAAACCCGACGCCAGTTCGCGGTGCACCTGGCTTTCCGTCGTTCGCGCCCCGATCGCACCCCAGGACACGAGATCAGCGATGTACTGCGGACTGATCAGGTCGAGGAACTCGGTGGCGGCCGGCATGGACCGTTCGGCGAGATCGCGCAGCAGCCCGCGCGCCAGGCGCAGGCCCTTGTTGATCTGGAAACTGCCGTCCAGCTCCGGATCGTTGATCAGTCCCTTCCAGCCAACCGTCGTGCGCGGCTTTTCGAAATAGACGCGCATCACCACCTCGAGCGCGTCACGGAGCTCCTCCCGCAACACCTTGAGGCGACCAGCGTACTCGATGGCCGCATCGACGTCGTGGATCGAGCAAGGACCGACGACAACCAGCAGCCGGTCGTCTTCGCCGTGGAGAATGCGGTGAATCGCGGCCCGCGCGTTGTAGACGGTTTCGGCAGCCGCATCGGTCAGCGGGATCTCCCCGCGGACGACATCCGGCGAGGAAACCTCGTCGATGGACTTGATTCGCAGATCGTCGGTGGCGTGGCTCATCGGGAATCCAGTGGCCTCAGGCGGCCGGAGTGAGGGCCGGACGCAGGCCCTCGATCAGTTGTTGAATGCGCGCATGCTGCATTTTCATCGCCGCCTTGTTCACCACCAGGCGCGAGCTGATGTGCGCGATCAGCTCCAGCGGCGCGAGGCCGTTGGCCTTCAGGGTGTTGCCGGTGTCGACCAGGTCGACGATGAAGTCGGCCAGTCCAACCAGCGGCGCGAGTTCCATCGATCCGTACAGTTTGATGATCTCGACCTGCCGGCCCTGTGCCGCAAAGTGGCGCTGCGTGACGTTCACGAACTTCGTCGCGATGCGCAGGCGCTCGGCCCCGCCCACGTGACCGGGCCGCCCCGCGAGCATCATGCGGCAGCGCGCGATCCCCAGGTCGAGCGGTTCGTAGAGGCCGGCACCGCCATGCTCCATCAGCACGTCCTTGCCGGCCACGCCCACCGCGGCCGCGCCGTACTGAACGTAGGTCGGCACGTCGGTGGCCCGTACCACCACGATGTTCACGTCGGGGCGGGTGGTGCCGATGATCAGCTTGCGGGTCCGTGCCGGATCCTCCAGCGGCACGATGCCTGCCCGCTCCAGCAACGGCAGGGTCTCCTCCAGGATGCGCCCCTTCGACAGCGCGATCGTCATCGCCTGCGCGGCGTTCACCGGGCCGGCTCCCTGCGGATCGTCGCGCCGATCTGGCTCAGCTTCTCCTCGATGCATTCGTATCCCCGATCGATGTGGTAGATCCGGTCGACCGCCGTCTCCCCTTCGGCGACCAGGCCAGCCAGGATCAGGCTCGCCGACGCGCGCAGGTCGGTGGCCATCACGGGTGCCCCGCGCAGGCTATCGACACCGGTAACGATCGCGGTGTTGCCTTCGATGCGGATGTCGGCCCCCATGCGCTGCAGTTCCTGCGCGTGCATGAACCGGTTCTCGAACACCGTCTCGATCACAGAACCGGTGCCGGCGCCCACGGTGTTCAGGGTCATCATCTGCGCCTGCATATCGGTCGGAAACGCGGGAAACGGCGCCGTGCGAAGGTTCACGCACTTCGGCCGCCTGCTCCGCATGTCGAGCTCGATCCAGTCCGGCCCGGTGTCGATCCTGGCCCCGGCCTCAACCAGCTTCAGCAATACCGCGTCCAGCAGTTCGGGCCGGGTGTTCTTCGTGCGCACGTACCCCCGGGTCACGGCCGCGGCGACCAGGAAGGTGCCCGTCTCGATGCGATCGGGCATCACGTCGTATTCGCAGCCGGACAGCCGCTCGACGCCGGTCACCCGGATCGTGTCCGTTCCCGCGCCCTGGATCTTCGCGCCCATGCGCGATAGGAAACGCGCAAGGTCGACCACCTCGGGCTCGCGGGCGGCGTTCTCGATCAGTGTTTCCCCGTCCGCGAGGGTCGCCGCCATCAGCAGGTTTTCGGTGCCGGTGACGGTCACCTGATCGAACACGATTCTTGCGCCCTTCAGGCGGTCGGCACGCGCGTGAATGTAGCCCGCTTCCACCTCGATCTGCGCACCCATCGCCTCGAGGCCCTTCAGGTGCAGGTTCACGGGGCGGCTGCCGATCGCGCAGCCGCCGGGCAGCGAGACCTCGGCCTCGCCAAAGCGTGCCAGCAGCGGCCCGAGCACCAGAATCGACGCGCGCATCGTCTTCACCAGGTCGTACGGGGCGACGCTCTGCGTCAACGTGGTCGGGTCCACCTCGATTCGCATGCGCTCGTTCACGGTGAGCGTGACGCCCATCCGACCGAGCAGCTCCATGGTCGTGGTCACGTCCTGCAGGTGGGGCACGTTGCCGATCACCATCGGGCTGTCGGCAAGCAGCGTTCCCGCGAGTATCGGCAGTACCGCGTTTTTGGCTCCGGATATCCAGACCTGCCCTTCCAGCGGGCGGCCACCGGTGACGATCAATTTGTCCATCTGAGACTCGGAAGAGCCGCGGGATTGCCCCGAAGCGCTCGGAAACCGCTCATGGTAACCGAAATGTTGCAGCCCCACTCAAATGTGGAGCTGGAAAAAGGGGAAAGCGGATCAGCCAGAGGCTGCGAGGCCGAACACCGGTTCGAGCGAGTAGAGTTGGAGGAACGGCTGCAGCTCCGCGGGGATCGCGGAAAAGTCGAGGCGCGCACCCGCGCGCTCCCTCAGCCGCCAGACTTCGACCAGCATCGCGACACCGGCGCTGTCGATCCGCGTGACACCCGACAGATCGAGCGTCACGGCTTCCGGCAGCCCGGGCAGCAGCCTACGGGCGCTGACCATCAGGGGCGTGACAGTCGTCAGCGTGACCGGGCCGGAGAGCCTCAGCACAGACCCGTCGAGGACCAGCGCCGGGTCAGCCACGGTCCCCGTTGCCTTGCTGCGCGGCATCGTCGATCACATCGTCGATCAGCGACCGGTCCCCCGCCTCGAGACGGGCGATCAACGCATCCAGGCCGTGCCGGCCGATCTCGGTATTGAAACTCGTACGGAAATTGCCGACGAAGCTCAGACCCTCCGCTTCCACGTCGAACACCTTCCACTCGCCGTCCACCGGGCGCAAACGGTAATTCACAACGAGATTGGGCTGCCCCCTGCCGACCTCGATTTCCGTGGCGACCACCGCCATTCGATCGTCCTGCCGGGACCGCCGCGGGATCACCACGACGCGCCGGTCAAGGTAGTCGGCGAGACGCACCCCGTAGGCATTCAGCAGGGTATTGCGGAAGGCCTCGGTGAAACGGCGCCGCTGCTCGGGAGTGGCGTCGCGCCAGTGCCGCGCGAGAATCAGCCGGGCCATCCCCTCGATGTCCACCAGCGGCAGAATTTCGTCCTCGATCACCTGCAGCACGAAATCCGGGTCGGTCTGTGCCCTTTCCTCGTCGGCCCTCAGCGTCTCGAGCACCCGCTGGATTGCGCCTTCCACCAGTTCCTTGGGCTCCGCAGCCTGCAGCGGAGCCGCGCCCAGAACGAACGCGAACAACAGCAGCATGCCTGCCAGCACGGAGTGAATTCTTGCCTTCATGTCGATCCTGCCTTGGTATGTCATCTTGTGACCGGGGGCCGATCCGGCCGTTCAATCGCCGGAGAAGTTCGTCAGCACGCGGCCAATCATGTTTTCCAGCACCAGCGCGGACTGGGTGAACAGGATTTCGTCCCCGTGTTGCAAGGATTCGAAGTCGCCGCCGGGTTCCAGCGCGATGTATTGCTCGCCCAGCAGGCCGGCGGTGAAAATGCTGGCCTGGGTGTCCATGGGCAGGAAATCGGTACCCGACTGGATCGCGAGTGTCACACGTGCCTGAAACCGGTCGGGATCGTAGGCGATCCGGGACACGCGGCCAACACGCACCCCCGAAACCGTGACCGGCGCGCGCACCTTCAGGCCACCGATGTGGTCGAAATACGCGTACACCTCGAAGGTGTCACGGTCCCGGTATTCGGCGATGTTGCTGACCTGGATCGCCAGGTAGAACAGCGCCGCGATGCCAAGCAGCACGAACAGGCCCACCGACACTTCCAGATACCGCAGATTCATGGTTTTTCCTCTCGATCACTCGGCCGCACCACGGCGACCGGTCAGGTGAACATCATGCCGGTCAGTACGAAGTCGAGCCCCAGCACCGCCAGCGCCGACATCACCACGGTCTGGGTGGTCGCCCTCGAGATGCCCTCGGAGGTCGGCTCGGCGTCGAAACCCTGAAATACCGCAATCCAGGTGACCACGAACCCGAACACGATGCTCTTGATCACGCCGGAGACCACGTCCTCGCGCCAATCCGTGACCGCCTGCATCTGCGAGAAATAGGCCCCGCTGTCCACACCCAGCAGACCCCCCCCGACGATGTATCCGCCGATCACGCCCACCGCGCTGAAGATCGCCGCGAGCAGCGGCATCGACAGAAAGCCGGCGAAGAAGCGCGGCGCGAACACGCGGCGATACGGGTCCACCGCCATCATTTCCATCGCCGAGAGCTGCTCGGTGGTCTTCATCAGCCCGATTTCGGCCGTCAGCGCGGAACCGGCCCGGCCCGCAAACAGCAGAGCGGTAACCACCGGTCCCAGTTCGCGCACCAGCGCCAGCGCCACTGCGCCGCCGAGAGCCTCCGCGGCGCCGAATCTCACCAGGGTAATGTAACCCTGGTAACCCAGCACCATCCCAACGAAAAGCCCCGAGACGGCAATGATCAGCAGCGAACGCACGCCGACCGAATAAATCTCGGCAAACGTCAGCCGATACCGGCGTACCACCGCGTCCTGGCTCCGCAGCACCCGGAGCAGAAAGATCGACGCGCGCCCGAGCACAGACAGCCAGCGCAGACCGGCGCGCCCCAGATTCGCAAGGGCGTCAATCATTACGGGACTCCCGGCCGCGCACCAGATCGTCGCGGTAACTGTCGCCAGGGTAATGGAACGGCACAGGGCCATCCGGGCGCCCCTCGAGGAACTGCTTGCTCCAGGCCGACATGCCTGCCCGCACCTGCTCGACTGTTCCGGCGTCCATCACGCGCCCCTCGGCGATCAGCACGACCTGGTCCGAGATGTCCATCGCCTCCACCACGTCATGCGTCACCAGCACGCTGGTCAACCCCAGGGTGCGGTTGGTGCGCTGGATCAGCGTAACGATCTGCCCCATGGTGATGGGATCGAGACCGGCGAAGGGCTCGTCGTAAAGAATCATGTCGGGATCCAGCGCGATCGCGCGGGCCAGTGCAACACGCCGCGCCATGCCACCCGAAAGTTGCGACGGACTCAGGTCACGCGCGGCCCGCAGGCCCACCGCCTCCAGCTTCATCAACACCAGATTGCGGATCAGCTCTTCCGGAAGATCCGTGTGTTCGCGCAGCGGAAAGGCCACGTTCTCGAAGACGTTCAGATCGGTCAGCAGCGCACCCGTCTGGAACAGCATGCCCATGCGCTTGCGCAGCGCGTACAGGCGCCGGGTCGACAGGCGCGCGACCTCCTCGCCGTCGACCCAGATCCGCCCGCTGTCCGGCCGGAGCTGGCCGCCAATCAGGCGCAGCAGCGTCGTCTTGCCGGTACCGCTCGGACCCATCACGGTCGTCACGCGCCCGCGCGGCACAGTCAGCGAGAGACCGTCGAAGATCAGCTTGCGGCCCCGCCGGAACACGAGGTCTTCGACCACCACGTGCGGCGTATCGGCGACCCGCTCTTCGTTCACGTTGCACCCACCCCTGCCCGAATCGAGCCGGACAGTCTGAGAGCGCCCCGATTCCGCGTCAACTCGTTGAACGCGCGCCCGGAGCAAGGCCCGCGCATCAGGGCTGCCTCCATGCGAGACCGCTCAGGCGAAGAATCGTCTGTGCCTGGTCGAGTTCGTCCGGGCCCGTGCGCAGGAATACGAGCACATCCCGAGCCGAAGCGGTGGCGGCGTGCACCGCCTCGAGCAACCCACGCCATTGCCGGGGGTCGAGACCCGTTTCCGGGTCCAGCACCAGCACCGTCGCCTGCCCGCTGGCGAAGGCCAGCGCGGACCGCACGTCCGCAAACACCGGATCCGGCATCCGGCGGAACACCTGCGAGGGCTGCAGCTGCGCCGGGACATCGGCCGCCGCATCCGGAAACAGGAGACCGCCGAGGCGCGCACCGAAGCGGGAGGCGAGCTCCAGGCCTTCGTTGCCGCAGCCGTCCGGGACCTGGAAGTAAAGCCGCAGACCGTCCGGCGCCTCATCCAGCCAGCGGCGGTCCTCGAGCCAGGTCTGCCAGGCGTGGGCCGGCACCAGCAGTTCGCGCCAGAAATGGGCGTAGTAGGCGAGCACCCAGTCTGAGGGCAGATCCTCGGGGTAGAAGGATTTCCAGGCGGGGCTCGCATGGTCCTGGACCGCTGCCAGGCGAAAGCGGCTGGAAGGGGCTTCCGGGGACATCACCGGGTCTCCTGAGATCACGCGGTTCGGATGCTATCCCTTCCGCCCGGAGACGGGAAGCCCGCGCCCGCCGAACACCGACCCGAGCGAGTCCTGCGCCGGCCGATTGTTGCCCGGGCGCTGGAAACTGGGCGGTCGATACGGGATTATCCACCTTTGCCCGGATTGCCCAAGGCTCCATGGACCATCGCCCGATGACCCTTGACCCCGACAACACCCGCGGCCTCGCACTGGCGGTCATCGCCACCGAAGCGGAGGCGGTGGCGGCACTCGCCGAGCGCATCGATGCGCAGTTTCTCGCCGCCTGCGAACACATCCTCGCCTGCCGGGGCCGGGTCGTGGTGACCGGCATGGGCAAGTCCGGGCACATCGGTGGGAAGCTTGCCGCCACGCTGGCGTCCACCGGCACGCCTGCGTTCTTCGTGCACCCGGGGGAAGCAAGCCACGGCGACCTTGGGATGATTACCCGGGACGACACGGTGATCGCGCTCTCGAATTCCGGCGAAACCGACGAGGTGCTGACCATCCTGCCGATCATTCGCCGCCTGGGCGTGCCGCTGATCGCGTTGACGGGTAACCCGGGGTCGCGTCTGGCCCAGGAGGCGTCGGTGCACCTGGACGTAAGCGTCGCGCGCGAGGCCTGCCCGCTCGGTCTGGCCCCAACCTCCAGCACCACGGCCACTCTGGCGATGGGCGATGCACTGGCCGTCGCGGTGCTCGACGCGCGCGGATTCACCGCGGACGACTTTGCCCGCTCGCACCCCGGCGGCCGACTGGGACGCCGCCTGCTGATCCACGTCGGAGACATCATGCGCACCGGGGAAGCGATGCCCTGCATCCACGCCCAGGCCCTGCTCCGCGACGCCTTGCTGGAAATCTCGCGCAAGGGGCTGGGCATGGTGGTCGTCTGCGACGATGCGGGCCAGATCGAAGGCGTGTTCACCGACGGCGACCTGCGCCGGACACTGGACCGCGGGCTCGACCTGCACCGGCTGACCATTGGCGAGGTAATGACCCGGGACGGCGTCAGGGCGCGGCCGGACTGGCTGGCGGTCGAGGCCCTGGAATTAATGGAGAGCCGCCGGATCAACGCGCTGCCGGTGGTGGATGACGAGGCGCGGCTGGTGGGCGCGCTGAACATGCACGACCTGCTGCGCGCGGGGGTGGCCTGATGCCAATGGAGCCCGGGAAGCTTCTGCGGCTGCAGCGGGAGATCCGACTGCTGATCCTCGATGTGGACGGCGTACTGACGGACGGCAGCCTGTTCCTGGGCGACGCCGGCGAACAGTACAAGGCCTTTCACAGCCGCGACGGACACGGAATCCGGATGGCCCAGCAAGGCGGGCTGGAAGTGGCGATCCTGACCGGTCGGAATTCCGAGGTGGTGGTGCACCGGATGCGTGACCTCGGTGTACGCCATCTGCTACAGGGTCGGCGGGAAAAGGGCGGGGCCCTGGAAGAACTGCTGAACCAAACCGGCTTTGCCCCAGAACAGAGCGCGTTCGTCGGTGATGACATCGTCGACCTGCCCGCAATGCGCCGGGTTGCACTCGGCATCGCGGTCGCGGATGCCCACCCGCTGGTGCTGGAGCACGCGGACTGGCACACGCAGGCGGCGGGCGGTCGTGGCGCAGTCCGCGAGGTCTGCGAGACCCTGCTCGCCGCACAGGGTCGACTGGAGAGCATTCTCCGTGCCTACCTCGAATCCTGAACGGGCCTCGCGACCGGCCCGCAGTCCGGGCCCTTCAACCGGCGTGCGCCGCGCGCTGCTGACGCTGGCAGCGATCTGGGGCCTTTATCCGGCGGTGCTGCCCGCACTCGAGTCCGGCGCTCAGTTCGACATCCTCGGATTCACCTTGCGCATCACCAACGCCGACGGGGAGATCACGCACGTGCTGCAGGGGGAGCGCATGCAGCAGTTCGACGAACTGGGGGTGCAGCACACCGAGAAGCCGCGCCTGGAGCTGATGACCGACGGCCGGCTGGACTGGATCTGGACCGCGCCCGCTGCAGTCCACTACCCGGCCGAGCAGCGCCTGCAGCTGATCGGGATCACCGAGGGGCTGCAGTTGCCCGGACCCACGAATCCGCGCACGGACATCGAGACTTCGGACGTCACCATCCTCACCGGAACCCGCGAGGTGATCACAGACGCCCGGGCGACGCTGCTGCGCCCCGGCCTGTTCATGACCGGGATCGGCATGTACGCCGATGTATCGGCCGAGGTCATCGAGCTCAAAAGCGAGGTCGATACGGTCTATTCTCCGGACGAAACACAGGAAGATTCGCCATGACAGATCGCAGCTCCCTCGCACGCATCACCCGCGTTGCAGCGTTCGGGCTTTTCCTCGCCTGCCTTCCGATGATGCTGACGGCACAGGTGCCCGCCCTGCCGGTTCAGATCAGCGCGGACTGGGCGGAAATGGACGATCGCCGGGGGATCGGCACCTACACCGGAAACGTGGTCGTCACCCGCGGCGACATGACGCTCTGGGCCGACAGGATCGTGATCCACGCCCCCGAACGGCGCCCTGCCCGGATCGAAGCGGAAGGCAACCCGGTCCGCGCCGAAGCTCCGGACCTGGACAACCAGCCACGCGTGGCCACCGCGCTGCGCATGGAATACAGCATCGCGGACGACGTGTTGCTGCTGCTGCGCGAGGCACGGGTGCAGACGGCCACGGAAGATGCGCGCGGAGACCGCATCAGCTACGACCTCACGCAGGATATCATCCGGATCGAGGGCACGCCGACCGAACGCGTCCAGATCATCATCCAGCCGAGACCGGAATGAACCTCGGCTCGGCAGAGGGTGCTGCTGCCGGAATAGCCCCGGTGCAGAACGATCGCCTGGTGGGGATCGGGCTGACCAAGCGCTACGGCAAAAGGACGGTGCTCGACGGCGCAGAGGTCGACGTCGCCCGCGGCGAAGTGGTCGGGCTGCTGGGGCCCAATGGCGCCGGCAAGACGACCTGCTTCTACATCCTGGTGGGACTGGTCCAGCCCGATGCGGGCCGCATCCTGCTCGCGGGACGCGACGTCACGCGCGCCCCGGTGCACCTGCGCGCCCGCCTGGGGCTGGGTTACCTGCCGCAGGAAGCGTCGATCTTCCGGCGCCTGACGGTCTGGCAAAACCTGCAGGCCGTGCTCGAGCTGCGCCGGGACCTCGATGCCGCCGGGCGCCGCGAGGTGGGCGACGCCCTGATCGAGGAGTTCCAGTTGGAAACGGTGCGCGACAGCCCGGGGATCGCGCTCTCCGGGGGCGAGCGGCGGCGGGCCGAGATCGCCCGCGCGCTTGCCGGCAATCCGCAGTTCATCTGCCTCGACGAACCCTTCGCCGGCGTGGACCCGATCTCGGTTGTGGAAATCCAGGAGGTGATCGCCCACCTGAAGCAGCGGGGCATCGGCGTGCTGATTTCGGACCACAACGTCCGCGAGACCCTGGGCATCTGCGACCGCGCCTACATCCTGAGCGACGGGCGCCTCCTCAGCGAGGGGACGCCGGCGGAACTGCTCGCGGACCAGCGCGTGCGCACGGTCTACCTCGGTGAACACTTCCGGCTCTGAAAATGGTGCTGGCTGCACCACGTCGGCCCTCCGCTGCACCGGTCTTGCGGCCGCGCACCAAAAAGCTGCAAAAGAACGGGCACAGGCAGTAACATGACGCCACGATGAACCCATTCGCGCTCTTATTCGCCGCATGCTGAAGTCCTCCCTGAACCTCCAGCTGGGCCAGCACCTCACGATGACCCCTCAGCTGCAGCAGGCCATCCGGCTTCTGCAGCTGTCGACCATCGAGCTGCAGTTGGAGGTACAGCAGGCGCTGGAGAGCAACCCGATGCTCGAACTCGCGGAGGAGACTCCCTCCGACGAGCCGCGCGACGCCGACGCAGGAACAGAGTCCGGTTCGGAAACTTCCGAGACCGAAAGCGCAGGCGAGGACTGGGAACACGACCTGTACGCCAGCAGCTCGGGTGGGCAGTCTGCGCGCAGCGACGACCGGGACCCGTTCGAGAACCAGGCGGGCAGCGAGGGCGGACTACACGAACACCTGCTTTGGCAGCTTCACCTCAGCCCGCTGAACGATCAGGACCGGCGCATCGGCGCGACCCTGATCGACAGCATCAATGCCGACGGGTACCTCGAGACGGACCTCGAAACACTGCAGGAGATCCTCGGGGGCGAGGAGGCGGTCGGCCTCGACGAGATCGAGGCGGTCCTGCACTGGATCCAGCAATGTGACCCGCTCGGCGTCGGGGCCCGCGATCTCCGCGAATGCCTGCTGATCCAGCTGCGCGCGCTTCCGGAGGACACGCCGCAGCGGGGGGTCGCGCTGCGCGTAATCGATACCGGCATGCAATACCTCGCGCGACACGACTTCCGTACCCTGCAGCGCGAGCTGGGCGTGGATGAATCCACGCTGGCCCGCGCGATGGAACTTGTCCGGACACTGAACCCGCGCCCGGGCAGCCAGATCAGCGACCAGGCGCCCGAATACGTGACTCCCGATGTCTACGTGCGCCCGGACCAGAGCGGCTGGCGGGTGGACCTGAACCCGGAAATCGCGCCGCGAATCCGGATCAACAGTCTCTACGCAGGCATGGTGCGCCGCGTCAGCGATGCCCGGGACAGCGCCTTCATGCGCAACCAGTTGCAGGAAGCCCGCTGGTTTCTGAAGAGCCTGCACAGCCGCAACGAAACCCTGCTGCGCGTGGCCCGCGCGATCGTCGAGCGGCAGACCGGTTTCCTGGAGGAAGGCGATGTGGCGATGCAGCCACTGATCCTGCGCGACATCGCGGAGGCGCTGGGCATGCACGAATCGACCATCTCGCGGGTGACGACCCAGAAATACATGCACACCCCGCGGGGCGTGTTCGAGTTCAAGTATTTCTTCTCCAGCCACGTGGGCACCAGCGACGGCGGCGAATGTTCCGCCACCGCGATCCGTGCGATGATCCGCCAACTGATCAGCGAGGAACCGCCCAACCGTCCGATGAGCGATTCCCGTCTCGCCCAGGTCCTGTCGGACCGGGGCATCAACGTGGCCCGACGCACCGTGGCCAAATACCGCGAGGCGATGAACCTGCCGCCCTCCAGCGAGCGCCGACAGATCCTCTAGACCCGCGGACCACCAACGCAAGGAGTGTGAGTATGCAAATCAATCTGACCGGTCATCACGTGGACATCACGGATGCGCTGCGTGACTACGTTCAGGAAAAGTTCGGGCGCCTGGAGAGGCATTTCGATCAGGTGATCGACATCCACGTCGTGCTGACGGTGGAAAAGAACCACAACAAGGCGGAAGCCAACCTGCAGGTGAGCGGCAACCACATTCACGCGGATGCGACGCACGAGGACATGTACGCGGCGATCGACGGATTGATTGACAAGACCGACCGGCAGCTGATCAAGCACAAGGAGAAAATGAAGGACCACCATCGCGCCGAAGGCGCGCTGCGCAACCGGCAACAAACCGCCTGAGCAATGCAGATCGCCGATCTCGTGCGGGAGGACCGGGTTCGCCTGGACCCCGGCATCACCAGCAAGAAGCGGGCGCTGGAACGGCTCAGCGAACTGCTGGCCGCGGACGGGGACACACCCTCGCCCGGACTGGTCTTCGACGCCCTCTCCGCACGGGAACGGCTGGGCTCGACCGGCCTCGGCCATGGGGTGGCCATCCCCCACGGCCGCATGGCCGAGATCGACGCCCCCAGGGTTGCGGTGCTCCGGCTCGAACAGGGTGTGGACTTCGAGGCCATCGACCACGAGCCCGTCGACATCCTGATCGCACTGGTCGTCCCGGAGAAGTCCACCAGCGAGCACCTCGAGCTGCTGGCGCAGCTCGCACGCGCCCTGTCCCAACCCGACAACATCGCCGCGCTCCGGCGCAGCGCCGACAGTTCCGCCCTGCATCTGGCCGCCTACGCCGCGTTCCGCGATGTCTGAAAGCGTCAGCCTCGCCGATCTGGTCGCCGCCCTCGGGCCGCGCACCGGGCTGATGTATGTCCACGGCGAGGCGGAGGCAAGAAACCGGATTCTGCATGAACCCGGTGACGCCGACCTGCCCATGGCCGGGCACTTCAACCTGATCCGGCCCAACCGGATCCAGGTGATCGGCGATCTCGAAGCGCGCTACATCGAGACGCTGAAACCGGCCGAGCACGAATGCCTGATCCTCGATCTGGCGGCCACCGGCACGGTGGCGGTGATTTTTGCCGAGGGCACCTGTCCCTTCGAAAGGCTGCCGCCCAAGTGCGGCAACCCCCTGCCCGCAGTCCTGTGTACCAACACCGGAAGTCACGAACTGATCGCGCTGCTGCGCTATTTCCTGCAGCAGCGCCTTGCGCGCTCGGTGGTGCGCCACGGCGTGTTCATGGAAATTCTCGGCGCCGGAGTGCTGATCAGCGGCGATTCCAGCGTCGGCAAGAGCGAGGTGGCGCTGGAACTCGTGAGCCGCGGCCACCGGCTGATCGCCGATGATGCACCCGAATTTGCACGCATCGCGCCCGACATCATCCGCGGGACCTGTCCCCCGCTGCTGCGCGATCTGCTCGAGGTCCGCGGCCTCGGCGTTCTGAACATCCGTGCGATGTACGGAGACTCGGCGATCAAGCGCGGAAAATATCTTCGCCTGATCATCGACCTGCGCGACCGGGAACAGCACGCAACCCTGCCGGAGGACCGCATGAACGGCTGCCGTGGGGAGGAGGAAGTGCTCGGCCTGAGGATCCCGGTGATCAGCCTTCCGGTGGCCCCGGGGCGCAACATCGCGGTGATGATCGAGGCAGCGGTCCGCGCCCATTTGCTACGGCTGCAGGGCTACGCCGCGGGTGACGATTTGCGCAAGCGCCTGCGTCAGCAACTGGCACCTGAACCCGAGCCGCAGCAGGAAGGGCAGCAGGCCTGACCATGCGCCTCCTGCTGCTCAGTGGCCTGTCCGGTTCCGGCAAGACCGTGGCACTGCACACGCTCGAGGACGAGGGCTTTTTCTGCGTCGACAACCTGCCCCTGAGTCTTCTGGACGGGTTGATCGAGGAACTGCGTACGGGAAGCCACCGCAATGACGGCAGGGTGGCCGTCGGCGTGGACGTGCGCAGCGGGCGCGATGCGCTGCAGGCCTTTCCGCAGGGGCTCGCGACCCTGCGCGCACAGGGGCTGCATGTGGAGGTCGTATTCCTGCACGCCTCCGACCAGGCCCTGCTGCGCCGCTATCACCACACCCGCCGCCGGCACCCGCTGGCGCGCAAGGGAGTCCCGCTGGTCGAAGCGCTTGCGCTGGAGCGGGAGTGGCTGGGACCGATTGCCGCGAACGCCGACCTGAGCATCGACAGCAGCGACCTCACCATGCACGATCTCGCCGGTGCCGTGCGCGCCCGCCTCGCAGCGCATACGGCAGAGAATCTGTCGCTGCTGTTCCAGTCGTTCGGATTCAAGCACGGCGTGCCGGTGGACGCGGACTTCGTGTTCGACGTGCGCTGCCTGCCCAATCCGCATTACGAGCCGGGGCTCAGACACCGCACCGGGCAGGAGACCCCGGTGATCGACTTTCTCGAGGCCCATCGAGAAGTCGAAGAGATGTTCGACAGCATCCAGGCCCACCTGAAACGGTGGCTGCCGCGCTTCGCGGAAGGCCACCGCAGCTACCTGACGGTGGCCATCGGCTGCACCGGGGGGCGTCATCGCTCGGTTTACCTGACCGACCGGCTCGCCAACGCCTGGCGCGGCGTCCCGAAATTCACCGTGAGCACCCGGCACCGGGAGCTCGACGATCACCTGAAGGATGCGGAGTGATACGATGTCCGTCGGTCTGCTACTGATCACACACCAGAATCTGGGCGACACCCTGCTGCAAACGGCGCAAAGCATGCTCGGGGAACTCCCGGGCTCCTGCGAAGCCGTGGCGATGTCGCAGAGCGATGATCCGGACGCGGTGGAGTCCGCCGCCCGGACCCGTCTGGGGACTCTCGACAGCGGGGACGGGGTACTGATCCTCACGGACATGTTCGGCTCGACTCCGGCCAACGTTGCCAGCCGGCTGGCCCGGGGCGCGAGCCGTCGCGTGATCGCCGGGGTGAACCTGCCCATGCTGGTACGGGTGCTCAATTACCGCGACCTGCCGCTGAGCGAGCTCGTGAACAAGGCGCTCAGCGGCGGGCACGACGGCATCCTGCTTTGCGACCAGGAGTGCTCGGATGCCGCGGCGCGTAGTTCCCATCGTTAACCGGCTCGGCATGCACGCGCGTGCCGCGGCGAAATTCGTCGGGCTCGCAAGCCAGTACCAGGCGGACGTGTTCGTCAGCCGAAGCGGGCGCGAGGTGAACGGCAAAAGCATCATGGGGGTGATGATGCTGGCCGCCGCCAAGGGTACGGAGGTCGAAATACGGACCGAGGGGGCACCAGACGCCGAGGATGCGCTGGACGCGCTCAGCGCGCTGATCGCGAACCGGTTCGGGGAGGAAAACTAACCTGAAAATTCAGCCACGGAAGCACACGGAAGGCACGGAAAAGGGTCCAAGGGCCTTTTTTGGCCGCGGATGGACACGGAAGCAGACAGAAATCACGGAAAACGCTCAATAATTCGATCCTCTTTCCGTGTCTGTCCGTGCTTTCCGTGGCTGGCTTTCATCCTTCGTAGCGGCCTGCCACAAAGCGCGCGGGTTGGCACGATTACAGCGGCACAAACATCGGCAGACCCTGCAGGAACGCGAACCAGATCGGGAGCGTCACCAGCGAAACCGCGGTGGTCAAAGTGACCGCCGCCGCGTACAGGCCCGTGTCCAGGCCGAAGCGGTCACAGAACACCAGGCCCAGCACCATCGCCGGCATCGCAGTCTCGAGCACCGTCGCCATTCCTGGCACGCCGTCGAGGCCGAAACCGGCGGCAAGCCCCAGCGCCACCAGCGGCGCGAGCAGCAACTGGATCACCGTGACGGCCGCTAGTGCCGGGGCGTCGCCCGCGCGGAAGCGGTCGAAGGTCAGCGCGAGGCCCAGCGAGAACAGCATCAGCGGCGTGACGCCGTAGGCGAGGAACCCCAGCCACTCGTCCAGCCAGGCCGGCATCGGCGTGCCCGTGAGGTTCAGCGAAACCGCCAGCAGCGCAGCCCAGACCGAGGGCACGGCGAACAAAGCCTTCAGGGGATTCCCCCCGAGCTCCCCACGATCTCCGTAGTGCCGTGCAATCAGGACCCCGACGGTCAGCAGCAGTGGCAGCGCGGCGAACAGGTCAAACTGGATCGCGACCGCCCGCCCAGGCTCTCCGAACAACCGGTCGAGGATCGGCAGGCCGAGGTAGACGGCATTGGGCCAGGCCGCGACCAGCAGCATTGCCCCGGTAGCCGCGCGGCTGGACACACAGACGCGGCAGACAAGGCTGGTCATTCCCAGCGCGGCGAGCACGGTGAGCCCGGCCACCGCGGCGATCTGGATCGAGACCAGACCCAGCGGGGCTGCCCACAGCACCTTCAGCACCAGAGCCGGAAGCAGCAGGTAGTAGACCAGCGTGGTCAACACCCGGCGGGTTTCCGCGGCATCCAGACCACCCGGCCGCAGCAGGCTCCATGCCACACCGCAGGCGATCAGCGCACCCATCTGCGCCATCACGCTCAGCATGGGTGCGCGCCTACAGGGCCTATCGCAGGGGTGGAGCGCCGCGCGCTCCGAGTGACATCACTCCACGGGGAGGAGGAGGAGCGATCACAGCGGTCCACGCCCGACTTTCCTGGCTCCGGATCGCGCATGTCGCCATGAACGACAGGGGCTGGGTCAGGCGCCTCCGGCACCCTCCTGCTGGCGGCGGATGTCCTCGTGCACCTTTGCCATGTCCAGTGCCTTGACCTGGCCGATCACGTCATCCAGCTGCCCGGCACTCAGCATCCCGGGCTGCGCGAAAATGATCACCTTTTCGCGGAAGATCATCAGGGTCGGAATCGAGCGGATCTGGAAGGCGGCAGCCAGCGACTGTTCCTCTTCGGTGTTCACCTTGGCGAACACCACGCCCTCGTGCTGCTCCGACGCCGCCTCGAAGGTCGGCGCAAACGCACGGCAGGGGGCGCACCACGGTGCCCAGAAATCGACAATCACGATGTCGTTCCCGGTCACGGTGGATTCAAAATTTTCCTGGGTCAGTTCCTGAACAGCCATCGAATACTCCCGTTGAGACTTGTACGGACGATACCAGCACGCAGGGCCGCTGTCAGGGATTCTGCGCGGCGAGCATGGCTGCACGGAGACGCTGCAGCCGCTGCAGCGGATCGTTCTCCTCCAGCAGTTCCTGCTTGATCTCCAGGTCGAGAGGCAGCAGTTCGGTCAACCTTCCGGCCACCCAGGCGGCATCGCCGATCCGGCGTTCGAGGTGCGACCAGGGCGTGCCGAGCTGCTCCAGCAAACGGTCGAGCAGTCCGGCAAGCGACGCGTAGTCCACCGGCAATTCGACCGATGGCCATTCCTCCAGCGGAGCCACCTCCCCTACCAGCAGACCGTCGGCTCGCCGATGGTGCGACAGCACCCGAACCCGTTCACGACCACTGGCCAGAATTCCCAGCAGGCCGTCGGCCCGCTGCTCCCAGTCGATGATTTCCGCTCGGGTGCCAACATCCGCGAAATGCACCTCGGATGAGGTCTCGGTGCCGTGACGAATCGCCACCACGGTGAAGCCGCTGCCCCCGTCACGCATGCATTCGCGCACCATGTCGATGTAGCGCGTCTCGAAGATGCGCAGCGGCAGCAGTCCCTGGGGGAACAGCACGGTATTCAGCGGGAACAATGGAACGGTCTTCATCCGCGGTCACCACCCTCTGGAGCCCGGCGTTCACCCCAGCGCGGTCCGAGTTCGTGGGGGATTTCGAGGTGGTCCAATACCCGCGCGACCATGAAATCCACCAGGTCGTCCACGGTCCGGGGACGATGGTAGAAGGCCGGGTTCGCGGGCATGATCACCGCGCCCATGCGGGCGAGCCGTAGCATGTTTTCAAGGTGCACCTCGGAAAACGGCGTCTCCCGCACAACCAGTACCAGCTTGCGCCGCTCCTTCAGCACCACGTCCGCGGAGCGCTCGATCAGGCTGCGCGACGCACCGGTCGCCACCGCCGACAGGGTCGCGGTGGAACAGGGGCAGACCACCATGGCCCTGGGAACCGAGGAACCGCTGGCCACCGGTGCCGTCCACTGTTCCGGGCCGTAGCAGCGGATCTGCTCCGGGGCGGCACCGAAGCGCTCGGAGAAAAACCGGGCGATCTCCGCCGGACGACCGGGCACCGACAACTCCGTCTCCAGGCCCAGCACCACCTGCGCCGGGCGGGACAGCATCAGGTGCACGGGGACCCCGGCCGCAACCAGGCACTCCAGCAGACGGATGCCGTACTGCACGCCCGATGCGCCGGTCAGGGCCAGCGCGAGGTCAGATGTCGCCATCCCAGGTCTCCCGAAGGCGCGTCAACAGGCTCTCGTGAATGCCACCGAACGCGCCATTGCTCATGATAACCACCCAGTCACCCGGACGCGCGGCGAGCACCAGCGCCTCGGTGAGTTCACCGATCGCGGACGACAGGTGCAGGCGGGAACCAAGACGTTCGCGGATCGCCTGCGGGGACCAGCCCAAGTCCTCCTGCAGAAACAGAAAGACCCGGTCCGCGTGTTCGAGGGAACCGCCGAGAGTCTCCGCGTGCACGCCCATGCGCATGGTGTTCGAGCGGGGCTCCAGTGCAACCAGCAAGCGCCCACTGGCCGGCATCGCCGCGCGCAGGCCCGCGAGCGTAACGCCGATCGCGGTCGGGTGATGCGCGAAATCGTCGATCACCCGGATACCTCCCGCCTCGCCGCGCAATTCCTGTCGGCGCCGCACGCCGGAAAAACCGGAAAGCGCCGCGATTCCCTGGGCAAGCGGGACACCTGCATGGCGCGCCGCACCCAGCGCCGCGAGCGCGTTCGCGACGTTATGCTCGCCGGTCAGCGACCAGCGGACCTCGCCCACCAGCCGGTCATCGGACCGAACCTCGAAGCGCGAGCCCTCGGGGTTCAACAGATGAGCGCCCAGATCCGCCGTGCCGCCGACACCGAAGCGGACCACCGGCGTCCAGCAGCCCTGATCCAGCACCCGCGCCAGCGATGGACTCTCGGCGTTCACCAACACCTGGCCCTGCCCCGGGACGGTGCGCAGCAAATGGTGGAACTGCCGCTCAATCGACGCCAGGTCCGGATAGATGTCGGCATGATCGTATTCGAGATTGTTCAACACGAGGGTCCGTGGCCGGTAGTGCACGAACTTCGCGCGCTTGTCGAAGAAGGCGCAGTCGTACTCATCCGCCTCGATCACGAAGAACGACCCACCGCCCAGTCGGGCACTGACCCCGAAGTCTCGCGGCACGCCGCCGATCAGGAACCCCGGTTCCAGCCCCGCGGCGTCAAGGACGAAAGCCAGCATGCTGGCGGTGGTGGTCTTTCCGTGGGTACCGGCGACAGCGAGCACCCAGCGCCCCTGCAGGATGTTCTCGGCCAGCCACTGGGGCCCCGATACATAGGAGAGCCCACGGTCCAGCATTGCCTCGACCACCGGCAGTCCGCGGCGCATCACGTTGCCGACCACGATCAGCGCGTCGGCCGGCAGATCATCGGGGCGGTAGCCCTCGTGGAAGGGAATGCCCGCCTGGCGCAACTGTCCGTCCATCGGGGGATACAGGTTCTGGTCGGCGCCAGAGACCTTCACGCCAGCGGCGGCCGCCAGCTGTGCCAACCCCCCCATGAAGGTCCCGCCGATGCCGAGCACGTGAATCGGACGGCTCATGCTCCGGCCACCCCAAGGGCCAGCTGCGTGATCACGCTGGAAAGAATGATGAAGCCCAGCGCAATCGCGACACCGGTCATGCGCGCAGCCAGGCCGAGCGCCTGCTGGAGGATATGCCCGAACGCCAGCAGCAGCCAGACCACCAGCCCGAGATAGGCGAACAGCGCGGGCGCCGAAACCTCACCCTCCGCGAAATCCGGCGGCAAGAGACCGAGCAGCACGGCCATCACCAGCCCCAGCAGAGCGCTGACGCCGACCATCGCGGTGTAGGTCTGCAGCCACCGATCTGAGAGGCCCTGCAGACCCAGGACGGTCATCACGAACAGGTACAGCACCGCGAGATCCAGTGCGCTGAGAAAGAGGCTGGTCGCGAACCCGTACATCGGGGCGGCGATCAGGATCCCGGAAAAGATCGACGCCCCCACCCAGAACACCAGAACGCCCTGATCGGCGGGAAGATCCTGCGGGCCGCGGCGCAACCGAAGAATTTCCAGCATCGGTACCACGGTGTTCAGACTCATCAGAACGCCTCCTCGCGTTCCAGCGCCTCGAGCGCCTCGAGTTCGTCCAGCTCGTCCAGCCAGGTGTCGTCGTCGACGACTTCGCCATCGCGGACCAGGAACTCCCGGCGCTGCAGCCACAGGTCCCGCATCGCGACGTAGCGGTCGTCGGAGTACGCGGCCAGCAGGTCCTCGGTCGGCAGCAAACCGGCTCGGGTGTGCACCACGTCCAGCACCAGCAGGGTCCAGAAATTGTCGCGCAGTTCGCGCTGGTCACCGATGGTGTAATTCCGGGGGTTCGTGTAGAAGTCGACGACCAGCGCCGGTGCGTCCCGCGCCGAACTCGGGCCGAGGAACGGGAGCTGCAGATAGGGTCCCATAGGCACCCCCCAGACCCCCAGCGTCTGCCCGAAATCCTCGTTGTGCTTGGGCAAGCCCATCGGGCTCGCGACGTCGATCAGCCCGAAGATCCCGAAGGTGGAATTGAACATGATCCGCGCGGTGTCGGACGCGGCGTTGTGAAACTTGCCCTGCAACACGTTGTTGAACGCCACCCGGAAGTCGTCGAGATTCGAAAAGAAATTGCCCACCCCTGTGCGGACGGGCTGCGGGAGTTCGGAATAGACCTCAGCGGTCGGCTTCAGGATCGCACGATCCAGGCCGTCGTTGAAGGCGAAGACCGCACGATTGTAGCGTTCAAACGGATCCGCAGGATGGCGATCCTCGGACGGAACGCTCGCACAACCGGCCAGCGCCGCGACCAGCACGACGAGCGCCAGGCGAAAAAGGGTTTTCACAAGGGGAATATGCATCCGGGCCTCGGTGATTCGGTTGCAGGAAGGACCGGCGGCCCATCGCAGCCGGCCCTCTGCGACCTGGCAGGATCGCCTCCGTCAGGCCTGCGTTCGGTTGCGACCCGCTGCGATGCGCAGACGCAATGCGTTCAGCTTAATGAAGCCAGCCGCATCTTTCTGGTCGAATGCTCCGGCGTCCTCCTCGAAAGTCGCGATCGCATCGTCGAACAGGCTGTCCGACTCCGAGCGCCGCCCTGCGACGATCGCGTTGCCCTTGTAGAGCCGCAGGCGAACGCTGCCGTTCACCACCGACTGGGTCTGGTCGATCGCCGCCTGCAGCATGCGACGTTCGGGGCTCCACCAGTACCCGTTGTAGATCAGGCTCGCGTAGCGCGGCATCAGCTCGTCCTTCAGGTGCGCGACCTCGCGGTCCAGCGTCAGGGACTCCAGTGCACGCCGAGCCTTCAGCAGAATGGTGCCGCCGGGCGTCTCGTAGCAGCCGCGGGACTTCATGCCCACGTACCGGTTCTCGACCAGGTCAAGGCGCCCGATCCCATTCTCGCCGCCGAGCCGGTTCAGTTCGGTGAGCAGCTGAGCCGGCGTAAGCGGCATACCGTTCAAAGTGACCGGGTCACCACGTTCGAACCCGATCTCCACCACCGTTGAAACATCTGGCGCATTTTCCGGCGACACGGTCCAGCGCCACATGTCCTCCTCGGCCTCGGTCCAGGGGTCCTCCAGCGGACCACCCTCGTAGGAGATGTGGAGCAGATTCGCGTCCATCGAGTACGGCGATTTCTTGCCCTTCTTGGCGAAATCGACGGGGATCGCATGCTGCTCGGCATAGGCCATCAGCCGCTCGCGCGAAGTCAGGTCCCACTCGCGCCAGGGAGCGATCACCCGGATGCCGGGCTTCAGCGCATAGGCGCCGAGTTCAAACCGGACCTGGTCGTTGCCCTTGCCGGTCGCGCCGTGCGAAATCGCATCCGCGCCGGTCTCGTTCGCGATTTCGACCAGCCGCCTTGCGATCAGCGGGCGGGCGATCGAGGTGCCGAGCAGGGATTCGCCCTCATAGAGCGTATTCGCGCGGAACATCGGAAACACGTAGTCGCGCACGAACTCCTCGCGCAGATCCTCGATGAAGATCTGCTTCACCCCCATCGCCTCGGCCTTCGCACGGGCCGGCTCCACCTCCTCGCCCTGCCCGAGGTCCGCGGTGAAGGTGATCACCTCGCAGCCATAGGTCTCCTGCAGCCACTTCAGGATCACCGAAGTATCCAACCCACCCGAATAGGCCAACACCACCCGGGAAACATTCGCGCTCATCGAACCTTCCTTCTGTCTCGCACGCCAATCGTTACGTTCTGTGCCCGCGACCTTGTCGCCACCGGAGCGCCCAGCCACCATCGGGGGGCTGATCGCGCCCTGGGACGAACCCGCCGCTGGGCGGTGTCCCCGGTCCGGACACGCTCAAGCCATCCATGGGCGCTCGACGGCGGCCATCCATGGCCGCCAACGTTCCGGACCGGGGACACCACCCATCGGCTCACATCCTGCCTGGTCCGGACCTTCCAATTCCTGCCCTTGTGAAACGTTCGCTACTGTCACACCACCAGTTCCGCCATGCAAATGCCCGAGTCCCCCGCAGGCCGCGCCACCCAGTGTTGAAGGCGGGAGCGGGGTGAACGGGTTCGGACCGGGGACGCCGCCCAGCGGCGGGCTCTGACCCAGCGGCATCGGCCCCCAGACGGTGGTTGGGCGACACCCCGTGACGAGCAGAG
>PULL01000297.1 GCA_003550945.1 Thioalkalivibrio sp.
CGGAAACGCGCCTCGTCCTCGCGCGCCCGGATGGCGTCGGCGAAGGACTCCTGCACCGGCTCCGGCGGCTGCGCCTGCTGCATCGACATCGCGGTCACCATGATGCCGGCGCCATAGGCGTCGAGAGCACTCTGAAGCACCTGACGGGCGGTGACCGCGATATCGCCGCGGCCCTCGCCGAGAATGAAGTCGAGGTTGCTCTTGCCCACGCGCTCGCGAATCGCCGATTCCATCAGCAACTGCACCGTGCGATCTGGGTTGCGCACGTTGAACTTGAAGTCGACCACGTCGAGCACGCGGTACTGCACCGCGATATCGACATCAATGATGTTTTCGTCGGCCGTCAGCATCAGCGCGCGGTGCTGCAGCGTCCGGATGCTATCGACGTTTTCGACCTCCACGCGCTCGATCGGGAACGGCAGATGCCAGTTCGGACCCGGCGTCGAGACCTGCTGGAAGGAACCGAAGCGCAACACGACGCCCCGCTCACCCTCGCTGACGATGTAGAACCCGGAGGCCAGCCAGACAACCAGCGCAATGATCAGCGCGAGGCTCACCACCGCCTTGGAGTTCCGCCCCATGCCGAACCCGCCACCGCCATCCGAATCACCGCCGCCGCCTTTGCCGCCGAACAGGCTGTTCAGCTGCGCAGAGACCTTGCGCATCATTTCCTCGAGGTCGGGCGGACGCTGACCACCACCGCCACTGCCACCTCCGCGCTGACCTCCGCTCCACGGATCGCGCTGATTGTTTCCCGGTTCATTCCAGGGCATTTACTGACTCCACTATCGGTACAGCCATATGAACGTGAAACGGGCATTTGGTTCGGCCGCAGTCTCACGTAGGGGCGTGCATTTTAGGTACCCCCTCCGAACCCCGCAACCCTGCCTGTCCCGGGGCGGGAAATGCCAGAGCCGCAGGGGAGCAGCCGGCCGGGATCAACCCACGTAGCTGATGTACGCGGGGTCGTACATCTGCTCGCCCATCACTGCGTCCAGATCGGCAGGCTCCGGGATCCTAGCCAGGTCTTCGGCAAAGGCGACCCGTGCCACCGCCACCGCGATCTGCAGCGACACCTCGCGCACCCGCTGCAGCGACGGGTACAGGGAACCCTGGTCGAGGTCGGCCTGATCGACGCCCTCGGCCAACGCGCGTGCCGCCGCCATGAACATGCTGTCGGTGATCCGCGACGCCTGCACCGTAACGGCACCGAGGCCTACGCCCGGGAAGATGTAGGAGTTGTTCCCCTGCCGCGGTACAAAGCGCCGCCCTTCGAAGTCCACCGGGTCGAAGGGACTTCCGGAGGCGAACAGGGCCTTGCCCCCGGACCAGCCATACGCCTGCTCGGCGGTACACTCGGATTTGGAGGTCGGGTTCGACAGCGCGAAGATGATCGGGCGCTCGTTCAACCGCGTCATCGTCTCGATGACCTCGCGGGTGAACGCATTGGCCACCGCACCGACGCCGATGATGGCCGTCGGACGCAGGATCTCGACCGCGTCGAGGAAGTCCTGCACCTGCGGATGCTCGTGGGCATAGGGCCGTTTGTGTTCCGCCAGCGTGACCCGGCTGCGCACCACAAGCCCCCGCGAGTCGACCATCCAGCAACGCTGACGGGCCGAGACCTCGTCCATGCCCTCCGCCACCAGCGCGGCCGTCAGCAGATCGGCAATGCCCGTCGCCGCCTCGCCCGCGCCGAGGAACAGGAAGGTCTGGTCGCGCAGCGCCCCGCCCGTAACCCGCAGCGAGGACAGAATGCCGGCGACCGTCACCGCTGCGGTGCCCTGAATATCGTCGTTGAAGCAGGGAATGCGATCGTGGTATTCGTGCAGCAGGCGGAACGCGTTGTGGTTCGCGAAGTCCTCGAACTGCACCACGATACCCGGGAAAACCTCCTGCGTGGCCTCGAGGAACTCGGCCATCAACCCGTCGTATTCGCCCCCGGTCAGGCGCCGCTGGCGCATACCGAGATACAGCGGATCCTCCAGCAACGCCTCGTTGTTCGTACCCACGTCGAACATCACCGGCAGGCAGCGCCGCGGATGCACCCCTGCACAGGAGGTGTACAGCGCCAGCTTGCCGATGGGAATGCCCATGCCGCTTGCGCCGAGATCGCCGAGGCCCAGGATGCGCTCGCCGTCGGTGACGCAGATGATGCGGGCATCGCGATAGGGCCAGTTGCGCAATACCGAAGACACCTTGCCCCGGTCAGCCGCCGACACGTACAGACCGCGCGGACTGCGGTAGATGTGGCCGTACTGCTGGCAGGCGAGCCCGACGGTCGGCGTGTAGATCACCGGCATCATTTCGTCGGGGTTTTCCATGATCACGCGGTAGAACAGCGCCTCGTTCCGGTCCTGCAGCGCCTGCAGCATGATGTAGCGCTCGAGCGGCGAGTCGATGCGCCGGAAGTTCTCCAGCACCCGCTCCACCTGTTCCTCCTGGGAGGACACGTGCGGCGGCAGCAGGCCGCAGAGACCGAGCATGTCGCGCTCGCGCAGCGTGAACGCCGAGCCCTTGTTCAGCGAGGGGTCGCGCAACAGCGCCATGCCACGGGGAAACCATTCCGGAAGGGGTCCCGGCAACGGGTCGCCGGGTGAATACTGCGGCATCGGGTAGTCCCTCGGGCCGACTGTGGAAGGGCCTTGCTGGCACCTGGACCGGACGCCTTCCGGCCCGGTCGGAGCCAGTATCCGGCGCCCATTCCGGTGCGTCAACCGGCCTTCGGGTTCATCCAACGAGCGCGGCAAGGGCAAGGATCCCGCCGGGGCTGGACCCGCGGTCCCAGGAGGCGAACAATCGGACCATGCCCAAATGATGGAGTCGCCATGGCAGGGCCATCGGAGCAGAAGAACCAGACCGTTTCCCTGGTGCTGGGTTCGGGCGGGGCGCGGGGTCTGGCGCACATTGGCGTGATCCAGGAACTGGAAGCCCGCGGCTACGGAATCCTGGCGATCTCGGGGAGCTCGATGGGCGCGCTGGTCGGCGGCATTCACGCACTGGGGGAACTGCAGACCTATGCGGACTGGGTCGAGGGCCTCAGCCAGACCGACGTGATCTCGCTGCTCGACTGGTCGTTTTCCGGCGGCGGGATGATCAGCGGCGACAAACTGATGCGCAAGCTGAAGGATCTCGTCGGCGACCGGGATATCCAGGATCTTCCGATCAGCTACACGGCCGTCGCAGTCGACATCCACAGTGGCCGGGAAGTCTGGATGAGCGATGGCCCGCTGTTCGATGCCATCCGGGCCTCGATTGCGATTCCTGCAGTGTTCGCACCGCACCGGTACCGTGGCCGCACGCTGGTGGATGGCGGACTGCTCAACCCGGTGCCCGTGGCTCCCACGCTGCGCACATTGACGGACCTCACCATCGTCGTCGACGTGAACGGACCCGCGCCCGCGCCCCCCGTGGACGAGGACGAAGACGATCACGACGACAATGCCGGCCTGCTGCGGCGCATGCTCGGCTACGTGGAGTCGCTCGGCATGAACGGTGCGCCGACGGCCGAGAGACTGGCTCTTTCCGAGGTCCTGATGCGCTCCCTGGAAACCATGCAGGCCGCCCTGACCCGGCATCACCTCGCAGTGTTTCGCCCCGACCTCGTGATCAGCATTCCGAAGAACACCTGCATGGTCCACGAATTCCACCGGGCCACGCCGGTGATCGAACTGGGCCGAACCACGGCCCGCGAGCGGCTGGACTACCTGGAAGAGAACGGCAGCCCGGGTGCGCCGTACTGAGGAGTGCCCGGCTCTGCAATCGAGTCGGGCTGAAAAGCTTCGTTACCGCCCGGACACACTTTTGAAATATTAGCGGAGTCTAATACGGGGCAACCAAACTTGAATCGGGAAATCCCCGAAGGAGTCACCCTGATGACGAAGCTGAAGACACTGACCGCCCTGGCCGTTATGGGCACGTTGTTCACCGCCGGCAGCCTGTCCGCGGCGCAGCCCGCGACGGCCACCGAGGCCAAACTGGATCCCTGCCTGAACGGCCAGGTATCCGAGTCCGGCCGTTTCCCCACCCAGGCGATGGAAGATGAATTCAACCGCTACCTGAGCTGGGTCACCGAGAACGGCCTGGGCATCGAACACGCGCTGGCCAACCCGGTGCAGCCGGTTCACGCGCTGGAGCCCAGCCTGGACGCCAAGGTCTCCGCCAGCGGCCGCTTCCCCACCCAGACCATGGAAGACCAGTTCATCGCCTACGTGGAATGGGTCCAGAGCAACGGCCTCGACACCCTCCACGCCTTCGACGGCGTGATCACCAACTGAGCCCCTAGCGGCTCTCGGCAGGCCCTCTCCCCACCGGGCGCGACCCCGGGGGAGAGGGCTCACGCCATTGCAGAACCCGCTGCGCACAAGGGATGCCGGGAAAGCGCTGCAAGCCACGCTTCGGACGCTTCACGCAACGGACTGATTCGCCTTTGAGCGCCCGACCAAGTGGCGAGACCTGGCAGGTGCAGGTCCATGCGGACGCCCAGAACGGGTCCATCCGGTATCGTTTCCGGACTTCAACTGCGATGATGATGCCTCCCCCACCTACAACGGAGGCATCATGATCCGTTACCTGCACATCACACTGATCGCCCTTTTCGTCGCGATCGTCGCGATCTTCATGCTGCAGAACCTGCAAACGGCGACGGTCACGTTTTTCGCGGTCAGCATGACCATGCCCGTCGCGATTCTGGTCCTTCTCGTCTACATCCTGGGCATGCTCACGGGGGGATTTGCCACCGCCCTGCTGCGCAAATCGCTCCAGCGGGCTTCGGGAAAGAAGCACCCGCAGCAATAGCGAGATTCCGGCGCCGGGATCGGCCCGAGGGACTGTACAGCAGTGACCGGCTCCAGCGTGTCCAGGCCCGCGGGAAACCCGCGTTATTCCCAATGAACACGGTTGGGTCCAACGCGCTCAGATGCCTTGCGGCCTCGGTTTCGGGGCCGAAAACGACCGGTTAAGGGTGATTTGGCACCCAAAATACGGATTTTTTCTCGAATTATCAGCAGGTTGCCCTGGTCCGACCCCGTTGGCCACCGTCCGATTGAGATAGCACAGCGTCGGGATCATCGTGGATGCTGGGCAGGACCTGATCGACATCTGCACTGCAGCCCTGCTGGATGATGGGCACTGCCGGGACGCCGCCGTCTCAGTCTCGAGGGGTCATAGCCCGCCCCGGCCATTGGATCTCGTTCATCGTGTTTTCCGCCCGCAGAATTTCGGGCTGCCCAGCAGTTGGTGTCGCGGGAACGGAGACCCGCAGCGCAGAAACGGGGGTTTCCCTCAGAGCCTTTGTTCTTCCAGCGAAGAGCCGGGCGCTTCAAACTCCGTCTGCCAGATTTCGCGGCTGCGCGTGTCCCCAAGAATTGCAGCGATGACGTCTGCCAGCGGCTCGCCCTGGTCCAGTCGCTTCAGATCTGGATTGACGCTCCGAAGATCGATGCGCGGACGCTTTGCGGTTGCGGGCGGACCCTTGTCTTCGAGCACTGTCTGGATGCGCCGGATCTGGTGCTGAAGTTGCTCAGCCTTCATCTGGTGCCGCCGCACGAATCCGCTCAGCCGTTCGATAAGACGCGCGGAGTCAGTCCACCGTTCACGCAGTGCGTCGATCCGTATCGAGATTCCGGCTTCGTCGAGTTCGCCGCTCGCGACTTCGAAGTCGACGAAGATACCATGGGCCAGGATCACGAACACCGTGAATACGTTCTGAGCCTCCCCCGCCGCGAACACGCGATGGTAGCGGGTATCCAGCCAGCAGACATCAAAGTACACCTGCACGCCGGCCCTTGCCCCAGCGATGGCGTCTCCCACACGGTAGGTGCGCAGGGTCTGGTCGAAACGTTTGGATTGCAGGTCAACAGGCTTGCCGTCGATGTCGATTCTCAGCGTGTCGAACATGCCCATGTTGGCTCTTCCTTGATGGTTCAGGTGATGGACCCGGCGGGTCTGCTTCAGGCGAGTGGCCCGACGTCGCAGGAAATGGTTTGGCGGAGAAGGTATCGCCTCGGCGCACCCCAGGACACCCTCCTTCCAGCTTCCTGATCCAGCAGGATGCGGGCCGGTCTATCCTGGCGGGTGAGTTCCGGCCTGCAGCCCAGTGGCTGGCCCTTGCTGGTGATGGGTGCGACGATCACCCTGGGCAGGGCGTCGTTCATGTCGTCGGGCGACACGATTGATTTGATTGGTGGGTCGTGTTGGGCTCGAACCAACGACCATCGGATTAAAAGTCCGGTGCTCTACCAACTGAGCTAACGACCCGCCGGAAGGCAGGATAGTCTACGGCCTGAGCCGGAAAACGCAAGCTTGCTGGCTCAGGAAGACAGAGGTGCCGCTCCTTAACCTGCGCAGTAGCGCGTGGGATCCGGGATTCCGGCGGCCTCGAAGCCGGCGCGTCGTATGCGGCAGCTGTCGCAGACACCGCAGGCACGACCCTCGTCATCTGCCTGGTAGCAGCTGACGGTCAGCGCATAGTCCAGCCCGTGCGCAACCCCGGTGCGGATGATCTCGGCCTTGCTCAGCGAAATCAGCGGGGCCCGGATGCGGAAACCCTCGCCCTCGACGCCGGCGCGTGTCGCGACGTTCGCCAACGCCTCGAAGGCCTCGATGAAGGCCGGACGGCAGTCCGGGTAACCTGAATAATCCACGGCGTTCGCGCCGATGAATATCGTGCGCAGATCCAGTGCCTCGGCAAGCCCCAGCGCCAGCGACAGCAGCGTCGTATTCCGGGCCGGCACGTAGGTAACCGGAATGCCCTGGGTCGGCGCCTCTGGCACCGGGATGGTGGAATCGGTCAGTGCGGAGCCACCGATGGCTCCCAGGTCGACCCGCACCACCCGGTGACTGCGGGCATCCAGCGACCGCGCGACGCGGCCCGCGGCCTCCAGTTCGACACGGTGGCGCTGGCCGTAGTCGACGCTCAGCGCGTGACAGGCATAGCCTTCGGCTCGCGCCAGCGCAAGACAGGTCGCGGAGTCGAGACCGCCGGAGAGGAGCACCACCGCCCCCTCCTCCATCGCGGCCGACCGCTTCGCCGGGCGCTCCTGTTCAGCGCCCCGGGACATCGCCCCAAAGCAGCTTGTGCAGCTGCAGCTGAAAGCGCACGGGCGCACGCGCCTCGACGATCCAGTCGGCCAGCGTGCGCGGTTCGAGTTCAGCGTGAACCGGCGAGAACAGCGCCTCGACCCCGTCGGGCACCGGGTGGCGGGCGAGCCACGCCATCGCCCAGTCGAAATCGCTGCGGCCGGAAAGCACGAACTTGAGCTGGTCTCCACGCTTGAGATGCGCGAGGTTCTCCATGCGGTTGCGCGCGGTCTCGCCGGATCCGGGCGCCTTCACGTCCATTACCACGCTCACCCGTGGGTCCACCCCGGTGATATCCAGCGCACCGCTGGTCTCCAGCGATACCGCGAGACCCTGGTCGCACAGACCCTGCAGCAGCGCCAGGCATCCGGGCTGCGCCAGCGGCTCGCCGCCGGTCACGCAGGCGTGCCGAACGCCGTAGCCGTTCACCGTCTGCAGCAGGCGAGCCACCTCCATCGTCTCGCCACCGCTGAAGCTGTACTCGGTATCGCACCAGCGGCAGCGCAACGGGCAACCGGTGAGCCGGATGAAGACCGTCGGCCAGCCAACCTGGGCAGCTTCGCCCTGCAGCGACAGGAAGATCTCGGTGATCCGAACCCGAACCGAGCTGGCCGTCGATGCGGCGGGTCCAGCGGCGGCGAGCGTTTCCGTCACCGCCCGTCCAGCCGTCGCAACCGGTCCTGCGCCAGCCGTGACAGGGTGGTACCGGGATGATCCTGGACCACGCGCTCGAGCGCGGCGCGCGCCTCGTCCATGTTGCCGAGTTCGAAATGCGAGTAGCCGATCTTCAGCAGCGCATCGGCCGCCTTGTCGCTGTCGGGAAAGCGCGTGCGCACCGCCTCGAAATCGAGCAGCGCGCCCTCGTAGTCCCGGCTTGCGTACTTCGCCTCCGCCAGCCAG
>PULL01000094.1 GCA_003550945.1 Thioalkalivibrio sp.
CCAGCCAGCGGGTGCGCAGTCCGCTCGCCTGCGCCACCAGCATGCCTTCCACGCTTCGCTCGATCGCAAGAAGCCGTTCAACCCACTCTTCGCCGCCGAAGATCAGCTCCATCGCCTTGTCGACGGCCGGATCCGCCATCGCGAGGCCGCCCCAGCGCAGCAGGAGCAGTGAAAGCCGTGTGTACTCCCCCTTCAGCGAGAAATACCAGTCCGCGTAGTCGTGAAGCCCGGCCGACATCGCCTCAAAAAGCGCGTCGAGTTCGCTGGAGACCAGACGCGCCGTCGCGTCGCCGGCCGCGGCTGCGCCCTGGTTCGCCCGTTCCGCGGCGCGTTGCCCGATGATGTCCGCATGGCCAGCATCGACCTGGAAGCGCTGACCCTCGACCACGACCCCGATCCGGGTCTCCCCGTCGAGAAAACGGTCCCATGGACGCTGGTCGACCACCAACGCCGCAAGCAGCGCAAGCGCGAAAAGCAGACCCGCCAACCGGGCCGCATTGCCCGCGAAGCCCATCCTTTCCGCCTGTGTGTTCATTCTGAACGACTCCCCGGATGCCACGCCCGCCAGTGCACCAGAGTGAGCACGGCGGCGCATACCAACAGGTAAGACCATACCACCAGCACATCGGTTGCCAGCAATATCATCCAGCCGGTCACCTGCAAGCCGGGCTCGATCACCCCGGGCAGCACCTGCTGCCCCAGCCACCATGCTGCGGCGTCCTTGGCCGCGGCCAACTGCATCAGCCCCTGCAGCAGCCCGCTCGAGGCCTCCTGACGGCCAGCCTCGGACAGCATCGCCTCCACCAGCGTGAGGCCAGCAAATTCCGGGTAGGTCCGAAACAGCGCCGCGACCGCGAGCGCGAAGAACAGCAGCCCGAGGTTCACCGCCAGCGCAAGCCGCAGCGCGAGCATCGCCCGGAACCTCGGAACCGCGTGGGCGGCGAGCCGCCGATGCCAGAACTCTCGCAACAGCACGAACACAGGCAGGTTCAATATCATGCCGATGAGCAACTCCGGACCCGGCGCGCGGACGGCTGCGACCACCAGAATGGTTGCGAGCGGAAGCCCGGCGAGCAGGGACGTCAGGGCCATCAGGACTCCGCCGCGCAGCCTTCGGTACCAGAAACTCTGCTCCCGCACCGCCCCGGCCAGGAAGATCCGCCGGCGCACCACCGACCGCAGCCAGATCCCCACCGTCATGAACAGCGCCAGCCCGACTACCACGCCGATGAAAGCCGTATCGGTCATTCGCACGCCGACCCGGCTCAGTACGATCAGGAACAACGGTACCGGGAGCAGCCAGAGCATGTCGTTCAACGCCCCGCGAAGGCCGTGTGCATCGTCCCTGGAAGCCGTCGCGGTCATCCCGAACCCAGTGCCGGCCCTACCCAGAACAGTGCGACCAGGATCAGCAGCACAACCGCTGCGAGGCTGGGCAGCGCTCCGCCACGAATCATGTCCAGCACCCTGAGCCGGTCGCTACCGAATATGATCGCGTTGGGCGGCGTCGCCACTGGCAGCATGAACGCGGCGGAAGCCGCCAAAGCCACCGGAACGGCCAGCAGCAGCGGCGCGGTATCGGCCTGCAATGCCAGCGCGGCGACCAGCGGCAGCAGGGTGGCCGCGGTCGCGGTATTGCTGGTCACGTGGCTCAGGGTCATGGTCAGCAGAATCACGCCGATCACCAGGATCCAGAAGGGCAGCTGCACCGCCCCATCGAGCGTGAGTGCGACCAGCGCCGCGAGGCCGCTGCTCTCGATCGCCGCGCCCAGGCTGAGACCGCCTCCGACCAACACCAGCACACCCCACGGAAGATCCCGGGTGTTCTCCCAGGTGAGCAGGTAACGCTGTTCCGGACGCCCCGACGGCAGAATAAACAGCGCTGCGGCACCCAGCACCGCGATGCCGGCATCCGTCAGATCCACCGGCAGCCACTCGTTCAGCAGCGGACGGAACAGCCAGGCCAGCGCGACCAGCACGAACACCACGGCCACGCGCCGCTCGGCCGAAGTCCAGCCCCCCAGGTCCTCCCGCTGAGTCGTCAGAAGACCGCCAAGCCCGGTGAGGCGGATTCGATGGACCGGAAACACCCAGTGGGTCAAAGACCACCAAGTGAACAGTAGCAGGATCGCCGCGATCGGCAGCCCCATCATCAGCCACTGTACGAAGCCGATTTCCAGCCCGTAGCGCTCGTTCAGGAACGCGGCTGTCAGTGCGTTTGGGGGCGACCCGATGAGCGTGGCCATCCCACCGATATTCGCCGCGAAGGCGATCCCAAGCAGCAGGGCCAGCGCTGGCCGGGAGCCCGCCTCGCGTGTTTCCGAGTCCGTTTCCACCAGTGCCAGCACCGACAGCGCGATCGGCAGCATCAGCGCAGCCGTGGCCGTGTTGCTGACCCACATGCTCAAACCGGCGGTGGCCAGCATGAAGCCTCCGATCAGCCGGTCCAGGCGGCTGCCCGAGAACTCCAGTATGCGCAGCGCGACACGCCGGTGGAGACTCCAGCGCTGCACCGCCAGCGCCACCGCAAACCCGCCCACGAACAGGAAGATCAGCGGATTCGCGTACGGAGCGGTGGCCTCCGCAATCGGCATCACGCCGAGCAACGGGAGAGCCGCGACCGGCATCGCGGCGGTGACGGGGATCGGCGCCGCCTCGGTCACCCACCAGGTGGCCATGAACAGTGTCAGGCCGAGCACCAGCCAGGCCTCCGGCGGGAAACCGGCGGGCGGCGGCACCACGATGAAGACGAGAAACAGCGACGGTCCGAGCCAGCGACCGACGCGCGCGAGCAGCCCGCCTTCCGCGGAGACCGGTCGTGTCGGACGGGACGGCTGGTTCAAGGGCGCTCCAGTGCTCCATACAGGGAGAGGTGGCATGATAAGGCATCGGCCCTATGGGTTCCGTGACCGGGCGTCGCGCGCGCACCGTTGGGTGGCCGGGCCGAGTCCGCTCGCGGCGATCGGGTCGAGGCGCAACCGGACCGAACGCGCTTCGAGCGCGTCCGGGTCCACAATGTGTTCGGGTTCGTCGCCGGGCCCATAAGGCTGAGCGAACGCGTCGGGAATTGCATCCTGGAAAGCGTATGTCTATCTTTCCACGTCCCCTAGCATCCTGCGAAGCCCTCGCAGCCACCATCAAGGAGATCCCGCATGGCACATGAACTGCCCGCACTGCCCTACGAGAAGAATGCACTGGAACCGCATATCTCTGCGGAGACCCTGGAGTTTCACCACGACAAGCACCACGCCACCTACGTGACCAAACTCAACGGTCTGCTGCCCGGCAGCGAGTTCGAAAACGCCAGCCTGGAAGAGATCATCCAGAAGGCGCCCGCCGGTGGCATTTTCAACAACGGTGCGCAGGTCTGGAATCACACGTTCTATTTCAACTGCATGAGCCCCAATGGCGGCGGTGAGCCCTCGGGCAAACTGGCCGACGCAATCTCTGCGAATTTCGGCTCCTTCGCGGCCTTCAAGGAAAAGTTCACCGACATGGCCGTGAACAATTTCGGATCCGCGTGGACCTGGCTGGTGCAGAACCCGGACGGATCCCTGGAGATCGTGAACACCTCCAACGCCGCGAACCCGCTGCGCGACGGCAAGACGCCGCTGCTCACCGTGGACGTCTGGGAACACGCCTACTACATCGACTACCGCAACCTCCGGCCCAAGTATCTGGAGGGTTTCTGGAACGTCGTCAACTGGGACTTCGTTGCCAGCCAGATGAAATAGTCCCACAATCGTACAAGCACGGAGACGCGGTTCACCGTGTCTCATTCCGGGGCCGGTGCAGCGTCTGACGATGTCACCGGCCTTCTTTATTCGGAGACAACACGATGGCTGATGCCCTTCAGAACACCTACAACCGCCTGCCGGTCGCCTTCGTGCGCGGCCAGGGTGCATGGCTGTGGGACACCGAGGGTCGCCGCTACCTGGATGCGCTGTCCGGCATCGCCGTCTGTGGCCTCGGCCACTCCCATCCCAAGATCGCGAGCGCCATCGCCGATCAGGCGCACACGCTGATCCACACCTCCAACCTGTACCGCATCCCGCTGCAGGAGAAACTGGCGCGTCGCCTGTGCGCCCTCTCCGGCATGGATCAGGCGTTTTTTTGCAATTCCGGCGCCGAGGCCAACGAGGCCGCGATCAAGCTCGCGCGCCTGCACGGGCATCGTCGCGGAATCGAACGCCCCAAGATCATCGTGATGGAGGGCAGTTTCCACGGCCGCACGCTGGCCACGCTGACCGCCACCGGGAACGCCCGCATCCAGCGCGGCTTTGAACCCCTGGTCGATGGCTTCGTGCGCGTACCGTTCGGGGATTCGACCGCGGTCGCCGATTATCGAAACGATCCGGATGTTGCCGCGATCCTGGTCGAACCGATCACCGGCGAGGGCGGCATCCGCATACCGCCGGATGGCTATCTGCGCGATCTCCGTGCGCTGGCAACCGAGAACGACTGGCTGCTGATGCTGGACGAGATCCAGGCCGGAATCGGGCGTACCGGCGAGTGGTTCGCATACCAGCACGAGGAAATGCTGCCTGACGTGCTGAGCCTCGCAAAAGGCCTGGGCAACGGCATGCCGATCGGCGCCAGCCTCGTCGCTGGACGCGCGGTCGACCTGTTCACGCCCGGGAGTCACGGAACCACCTTTGGCGGCAATCCGCTGGCCTGCCGTGCCGCACTGGCCGTGCTCGACGTGATGCAGGCCGAGGGGCTGCGCGAGGAGGCCGCGCGCCAGGGAGCCCAGCTGCTCCGGCTGCTCGCGGAACGCCTCGGCGACCGGCCGGAAGTGGTGCAGATTCGGGGCCGGGGCCTGATGCTTGGGATCGAACTGGACCGGCCCGCAGCCGAACTCGTTCGGGCTGCTCTGGACCAGGGGTTGCTGCTCAACGTGACTGCAGAGCGCGTGATCCGGCTGCTGCCGCCGCTGATCATCAACGACGCGCAGGTGACCGAGATCGCCGACACGGTTTCCGACATCGTGGCCGATCTCATCAACAAGGAAGAAAGACAAAGGATTAGCGCATGAGTGTAAGGCACTTTCTTTCCCTTGCGGACCTCACAGGCACCGAGATTCGCCAGATCACCCAGCGCGCCACCGAGCTGAAGGAGGAAACGCGCGCGGGCCAGCATCACGACCACATCCTGCGCGGCAAGATGCTGGGAATGATTTTCGAGAAATCCTCCACCCGGACCCGCGTATCGTTCGAGGTGGGGATGCAGCAGCTGGGCGGCAATGCGCTGTTCCTGTCTCCGCGCGACACCCAGCTCGGACGCGGCGAGCCGATCGAGGATACCGCGCGGGTCCTGTCGCGCATGGTCGACTGCGTAATGATCCGCACCTACGAACACGAGAAGATCGAACGCTTCGCGAATTACGCATCCGTCCCGGTGATCAACGGGCTGACCGATCTCGAACACCCCGCGCAGCTTCTGGCGGACCTGCAGACCTATTTCGAGTACCGGGGAGACATCCGCGGCAAGCGCGTCGCCTGGATCGGCGATGGCAACAACATGTGCAACAGCTACATCCATGCAGCGCGGCTGCTGGGCTTCACCCTCGCGGCGGCCTGCCCGGAAGGGTACGACCCGGACCCGGGAATCAGTGGTGTCGCAGGCCCCGCGCTGGAACTGGTGCGAAATCCGCGCGACGCCGCGCGCGATGCCGATCTGGTCGTCACCGATGTCTGGGCCAGCATGGGGCAGGAGGACGAGAAGAGCGCTCGCCGCCAGGCGTTCTCAGGGTTCTTCGTCGATGCCGCGCTGATGCGCCTCGCAAAGCCCGACGCACTGTTCATGCACTGTCTGCCCGCCCACCGTGAAGAAGAGGTCAGCACCGAGGTGCTGGAAGGGCCGCAGAGCGTGGTCTGGGATGAGGCCGAGAACCGGCTGCACGCGCAGAAGGCGCTGATCGAGTTCCTGCTCGCCGCCTGAGCGGGGGTCTGGCGCCGCTATACCGGATCGGGGGTTTGGTTTACGCTCCAAACCTTCCCATACCGTCGCCTGCCCCAGATGAACGACATCGATCTCGCCAACCCCGAGCTGTACCTGAACCGCGAGCTCTCGCTGCTCGAGTTCAACCGCCGGGTACTGGAACTCGCGCTCGACAAGAGCTACCCGCTGCTCGAACGGCTGCGCCTGCTGTGCATTTCCTCCACCAACCTCGACGAGTTCTTCGAGGTTCGCGTCGGATCGTTGCGCCAGCAGGTGGCGCTGAACGTGCACACGCCGGGGCCGGACGGGCTGACCGCGCAGGAACAGCTCGCGAAGATCAGCGTGGCGGCGCACGAACTCGTCGCGGAACAGTACCGCACGTTCAACCAGGTGCTGACCCCGGAGCTGGCCGAGAAGGAAATCCGTTTCATCCGACGCACACATTGGAACGACGCCCAGCAGCGCTGGCTGAAGGAATTCTTCGAGGAACAGCTGCAGCCCGTGCTGAGTCCGCTCGGGCTGGACCCGGCCCACCCGTTTCCCCGCATCCTGAACAAGAGCCTGAACTTCATCGTGACGCTGAAGGGCAAGGACGCCTTCGGCCGGGAATCGCGCCGCGCAGTGGTGCAGGCGCCGCGCTCCCTGCCCCGTGTCGTGCGTCTGCCCCGTGAGGTCGCGAGTGGCGACAACGATTTTGTGCTCCTGTCGTCGATCCTGCACGCGCACGTGGGCGATCTGTTCCAGGGCATGAGGGTCACCGGCTGCTACCAGTTCCGGCTCACCCGCAATTCCGACCTCTTCGTGCGCGAGGAGGAGATCGACGACCTGCTGAATGCGCTCGAAGGCGAGCTGCCGCAACGGAACTACGGCGAGGCGGTGCGACTGGAAATCGCGGACAACTGCCCCGAAGACGACGCCCGATTCCTGCTCGCGCAGTTCAACCTCACCGGGAGCGAGCTGTACCAGGTACACGGACTGGTGAACCTGAACCGGCTGATGGCCGTGCACGAACTGGTCGACCGCCCCGATCTCAAGTTCAGCCCCTTCGTGCCCAGCCTGCCCAAGCACCACAGTGTCGGGATCAGCATCTTCGATGCCGTGCGCGAAAACGAGATCCTGCTGCATCATCCCTACGAGTCGTTCATGCCGGTAATCGAGTTCATTCGACAGGCCGCGCGCGATCCCTCGGTGCTCGCGATCAAACAAACGCTGTACCGCACCGGGACCGGATCCCAGCTGGTGGAACTGCTGATCGAGGCGGCGCAGGCCGGCAAGGAAGTCACGGTGGTGATTGAATTGCGCGCGCGTTTCGATGAAGAGGCAAACATCGAACTCGCCAACCGCATGCAGGATGCGGGTGTGCACATCACCTACGGCGTGGTCGGGTACAAGACGCACGCCAAACTCGCGCTGGTGGTTCGCCGCGACAAGGATCAGATCACCCGTTACGCGCACCTCGGGACCGGCAACTACCACGCGGGAACCGCCAAGGCGTACACGGACTATGGCCTGCTCACCGCCGACCCGGTGATCACCGAAGACGTACACCGTGTGTTCCAGCAGCTGACCGGGCTGGGCAAGGTCTCGAAGCTGAAGAACCTGCTGCAGGCCCCCTTTACTCTCCACACCGCCATCGTCGAACGGATCGAACGCGAGACCGCACACGCGAAGGCCGGAAAGCCCGCGCTGATCGTCGCGCGCATGAATTCGCTGATCGAGCCCGGCGTCATCCAGGCGCTCTACCGGGCCTCCGGTGCCGGAGTGCAGGTGAAGCTTCTGGTGCGCGGAATCTGCTGCCTGCGCCCCGGAATACCGGGCATTTCCGAGAACATCGAGGTCCGCTCCGTGCTCGGGCGCTTTCTAGAGCATTCGCGCGTGTTCTATTTCGGCAACGACGGACAACCCGAGCTGTACATGTCCAGCGCCGACTGGATGCCCCGCAATTTCTTCCGCCGCGTCGAGGTCGCCTTC
>PULL01000208.1 GCA_003550945.1 Thioalkalivibrio sp.
CACGCATCGAGCGTTCCGAGTGGCTGCAGGATCCGGAGCGCCTGCTGCAAACGGTGCGCGCGCGCCCGGTGATCCAGGGCGGCGTGCTGCACGGCCTGGAAGTGCACCCCACCCGGAACGCGCGACAGTTCCAGCAGGCAGGGCTGCGGCCAGGCGACGTGATCACTTCGGTCAACGGCATGCCGCTGTCCAGCATCGACGACACCGATCGCCTGTTCGCGGACCTGTCCGGCCAGATGCGGGTCGACATCGTCGTCGAGCGCGACGGCCAGGCGTTGCCCATCTCCATCCAACTCGTCGACTGAGAGAACGCATGCTGCCTCGACTGCTGCCGATCCTGCTGATCCTCTCGCTCTGCGGGCTGATCCCCGCGGCGGCAAAGGCCGACACCCTGACGCTGAACCTGCGCGACGCCGAGATTCAGACGTTGATCGACCTGGTGGCGGAAGAGACCGGCACCAACTTCATCGTCGATCCCCGGGTACGTGGCCGGGTCAGCGTGGTGTCGGGGCGCCCGGTGGCGCGCGACGAGCTGCTCGATCTCTTCCTCGGCGTATTGAAGGTCTACGGCTTCGCGGCGGTGCCCGGCGAGGCGGCCACCAAGATCGTGCCGGATGTGCAGGCCAAGCAGGGCGAAATCCCGAACCTGTTCGCGCAGGAGCTGCTGCGCGACGACGAGATCGTGACCCACGTGATCCACACCGAGCACGTGACCGCGGCGCAGCTGGTGCCGATCCTGCGGCCACTGGTGCCGCAGGGCGGTCATCTCGCGGCCGCCACCGAGAGCAATTCGCTGCTGATTTCGGACAGCGTCGCGAACGTGCGCCGCATCCGGGAACTGGTGTCGCGCATCGATCAGCCGATACCGGACGGCTTCGAGGTGATCCAGCTGCGTCACGCACGGGCGGATGCACTGGCGAACAAGTTGCGCGAACTCGAGAGTGGCCCGGGCGAAGCCACGCCGCGCGGCCGGGTGCGCGTGCTCGCCGACGAGCGCGCGAACGCGATCATCCTGTCCGGAGCGCCGGAACGCCGGATCGCGCTGCGGGCACTGATCTCCCGTCTCGACACCCCCGTCGCGGTCGGCAACACCCAGGTGCACTACCTGCGCTACGCCCAGGCCGAGGACGTGGTGGAAGTGTTGCGCGGCATCGCCGAGAGCCGCCAGCTCGCCGACGTCCCTGACGCGCGGGCGCGCGGGAACGGCACCGTGCGCATCCAGGCCCACCAGAGCACCAACGCGGTGGTGATCTTCGGCCCCCCCGAGGAAATCCAGGACTACGTGGATATCATCCTGCAGCTCGACATCCGCCGCGCGCAGGTGATGGTGGAGGCGGTGATCGCCGAGGTGTCCAGCGACCGCGTGCGCCAGCTCGGCGTGCAGTGGGCGGTTGGCGACCCCAGCTCCGGGCTCGGCCTGATCAACTTCAACCGCGACGGGCGCGGCCTGCTGCAGCTCGCCGCCGGCGTCGAGGGCTTTCTCGACGGCGCGGTCGCGGCACCGCCGAACCCGGGTGACGGCCTGACGCTGGGCGGGCTCGGCAGCCGCGGCAGCACCCAGATCGCGGTGCTGATCAGTGCGCTGCAGGGCGACTCCTCCAGCAACATCCTGTCCACGCCCAGCCTGTTGACGCTGGACAACGAGGAAGCCGAAATCGTCGTCGGCCAGAACGTGCCCTTCGTGGTCGGGCGCTCGGTGGAGGATTCCGGGCAGGCCTTCGACACCATTCGCCGCGAGGACATCGGCGTGAAGCTGCGCGTGCGTCCGCAGATCAACGAGGGCAACGCGATCCGACTGGAGATCGAGCAGGAGGTCTCGGCGCTCGCGCCCACCGGCGACGCCCGCGACCTGGTCACGAACACGCGCTCGCTGCGCACCCACGTGATGGTCGACGACGGCGAAATGCTGGTGCTCGGCGGCCTGATCTCGGAGAATCGTGTGGATACCATCGACCGGGTGCCGGGGTTGGGCGACATCCCCGGGCTCGGGCGCCTGTTCCGCTACGACGGCGAATCCACGGAGAAGCGCAACCTGATGATCTTCCTGTACCCGCGCATCGTCCGCACCAACGCGGCCGGCGCGGAACTGACCAGCGAGAAGTACAGCTTCATCCGCCGGCAGCAGTTGCTGGAGGCCGAACGCATCGGCCATCGCGGCCGCACGCCGCTGGTGCCGGAGTGGCAGGATCTGACCTACCTGCCGCCGCCGTTCGCCGAGGCGAACCCGGGCAGCCAACGGCTCGAGGCCCTGACCCGCCTGCCACCGCCGTTCGCCGACATCAGCCCTGCAGGGGCGGCTTTACGGTACCGATGAGCGCCTTGCCCGGCCCGGAAACGCTCACCACCGAACCCACCTCCGGCGACCCGCTGAGCCCGGGGTACGGCTTCTCGCGCCGCTCCGGCGTGCTGCCCGGCCCGGTGCTGGGCGGTCGGCGCACGCTGTACCTGCGCGCCGACGCCGACCCGATGGCGGTGCTGGAGATCCGCCGGCGCAGCGCCGAGCCGCTGAAGCTGGAGACGCTGAGCACCGAGGAATTCGACCGGCGGTTGCGCGAAAGCCACGAACGCAGCAGCAACGAGGCGATGAACCTGGTCGAGGGACTGGGCGAGGAAGGCGACCTGCTCAGCGTGGCCGAGGCACTGGCCGAGCCCGAGGACCTGCTCGAGGCCGAGGATGACGCCCCGATCATCCGGCTGATCAACGCGCTGCTCACCGAGGCGGTGCGCGAGAACGCCTCCGACATCCACATCGAGCCCTTCGAATCCCGCCTGTCGGTGCGCCTGCGCGTCGACGGGGTGCTGCGCGAGGTGCTCAACCCGCCGGTGGCTCTGGCGCCATTGATCGTGTCGCGGGTGAAGGTGATGGCGCGGCTCGACATCGCGGAGAAGAGGCTGCCGCAGGACGGGCGCATTTCGCTGCGCATCGCCGGGCGCCCGGTGGACGTGCGCGTATCCACGCTGCCCTCGGGGCACGGCGAGCGGGTGGTGCTGCGCCTGCTCGACAAGCAGGCCGGGCGGCTGGAACTCCGCCATCTGGGCATGTCCGAGGCCCAGTATGTCGCGATGGAGCGGGTGATCGGCCGGCCGCACGGGATCGTGCTGGTCACCGGCCCGACCGGCTCCGGGAAGACCACCACGCTGTACGCGGCGCTGATGCGCCTGAACGACCGCAGCCGCAACATCCTGACGGTCGAGGACCCGATCGAGTACTACCTCGACGGCATCGGCCAGACGCAGATCAACATCAAGGTGGACATGACGTTCGCGCGCGGCCTGCGCGCGATCCTGCGCCAGGACCCGGACGTGGTGATGGTCGGCGAAATCCGCGACCTGGAGACGGTGCAGATCGCGGTGCAGGCAAGCCTGACCGGGCACCTGGTGTTCTCGACGCTGCACACGAACTCGGCGATCGGCGCGATCACGCGGTTGCGCGACATGGGGGTGGAGCCGTTCCTGCTCGCGTCGACGCTGAACGGGATTCTCGCCCAGCGCCTGGTCCGGCTGCTGTGCCCGCGCTGCCGCAAGCCGGCGATCGCGACGCACAGCGAGTGCATCCAGTTGGGGCTGGACCTGTCGGATCCGCCGCTGGTGCACCGGGCACACGGCTGCCCGCACTGCAACGGCTCGGGTTATCGGGGCCGCACCGGCATCTACGAGTTGATCGAAGTCGATGATACGCTGCGCCAGATGATCCACGACGGCGCGGGCGAACGGGCGATGACCGAACATGTGCGGATGACCACCCCGGGCATCCGCGCCGACGGCGTGCGCCGCATCCTCGACGGCTCGACTTCGATCGAGGAAGTCGTGCGCGTGACGCGTGAGGAGTGAGCCGAGTGCGTGCGTTCGGCTTGCGCCGCTCCCCCTCCCCAGCCCTCCCCCGCGAGCGGGGGAGGGAGCTATGTTCCCCTCGCCCACTCCCCGGCAAGAGGGTGAGGGCTGATGCCGGCATTTGAATACCAGGCGCTGGACGCTGGCGGGCGCAAACGCAAGGGCGTGACCGAGGGCGACACCGCGCGCGCGGTGCGGGCGCGGCTGCGCCAGGATGGGCTGACGCCGCTCGCGGTGGAGGAGGTGCGCGAACAGGCGAGCGCTCGCGGCGGCCTGAGCCTCGGTGCGCGCGGGATCAGCCCGCTGGACCTCGCGCTCGCCACGCGGCAGATGGCGACGCTGGCCCGCGCCGGCCTGCCAGTCGAGGAAATCCTGGGTACGGTCGCGCGGCAGACCGAGAAGGCGCGCATCCGCAGCGTGTTGACCGCGGTGCGCACCCGGGTGATGGAAGGTCACGCGCTGGCCACGGCGATGGGCGCGTTCCCGCGCGTGTTCCCGGAGCTGTACCGGACCACGGTCGCGGCCGGCGAACAGACCGGGCACCTGGACCTGGTGCTCGAGCGCCTCGCCGACTACACGGAGAACCGCAACGCGCTGCGTCAGAAAATCAGCCTCGCGCTGTTTTATCCACTGATTCTGACCGTGGTCGCGATTGGCGTGACGGTCGCGCTGCTCGCGTTCGTGGTGCCCGAGGTCGTACAGGTGTTCGCCGGGATCGGCCAGGAACTGCCGTGGCTCACGCGTGCGCTGATCGCGACCAGTGACGCTTTGCGCGATTACGGGCTGTGGGCGCTGGCGGGTCTGGTGGTGGGCGGATTCGGGCTCCGCCGCCTGTTGCGGCACGAGCGCTGGCGTTACCGGTATCATGGGATGCTGCTGCGTCTGCCGCTGGTCGGCCGGTTGGTGCGGGGGCTGAACACCGCGCGCTTTGCGCGTACGCTGAGCATTCTCGCCGGCAGCGGCGTACCGCTGCTCGAGGCATTGCGCACCGGCGGCGAGGTGATCGGGAACCAGCCGATGCGCGCGGCGGTCACTGCAGCAGCGCAGCGTGTGCGCGAGGGCAGCGGGATCGGGCGGGCACTGGAGCAGAGCGGCTACTTCCCGCCGATGACGGTGCACCTGATCAAGAGCGGCGAGTCCAGCGGCCGCCTGAACGAGATGCTCGAGCGCGCCGCCGAGACGCAGGAACGCGAACTGGAAACCCGGATCGCGATGGTGGTCGGCGTGTTCGAGCCGATGCTGATCGTGACCATGGGCGCGGTGGTGTTGACCATCGTGCTCGCGATCCTGCTGCCGATATTCGAACTGAATCAACTGGTGAACTGACGATGTCCCATGTTCCAACTCCCGCCCGCCGGCGCAGCCAGGGCTTCACGCTGATCGAGATCATGGTGGTCGTGGTGATTCTCGGCATTCTCGCGGCGATCGTGGTGCCACGGGTGATGGACCGCCCCGACGACGCCCGCATCACCAAGGTGAAGAGCGACATCCGCGCGATGGAAGCGGCGCTGAACCTCTACCGGCTGGACAACTTCGTGTATCCGACCACCAACCAGGGCCTGCAGGCATTGGTCGAGCGCCCGCGCAGTGGCCCGGAGCCGCGCAACTGGCGCACCGGCGGCTACATGGACCGCCTGCCGAAGGACCCCTGGGGCAACGACTACCAGTACCTGAATCCCGGCACCCGGGGCGAGATCGACATCTTCAGCTTCGGGGCCGACGGGCGCCGCGGCGGCACCGGCATCAACGCCGAGATCGGCAACTGGAACCTCGACGACTTCTGAGGGGGGCACCGGCGAAGCCCGTGACCTGCGCCGCCGACAGGCCGCTCCGCTGTGAACGTGGCTTCACGCTGTTCGAACTGCTGGTGGTGCTGCTGATTCTCGGCCTGGTGGCCGGTTTCGCGGTGCTGTCCGTCGGCGGCACTGCTTCGCGTCAGATGGAGCAGGAGGCGCGCCGGTTTGTGGAGCTGGCCGGGCTCGCGCGTGACGAGGCGCTGCTCACCGGCCAGGTCCGCGCGCTCGGTTTCTCCCGCGACGGCTACGCGTTCCTGCAGCAGGTGTTTCTGGATGACGAGCGGCTGACCTGGCTGCCGCTGGAACGCGCGCCGCTGCAGCCGCGCTCGATGCAGCGCCTGGGCGTGGAACTGCGCCTGCGCCAGGACGGCCGCCTGGTCCCGCTGGACGATCGCGCCGACCAGCCGCAGGTGTTGTTCAACGGCGCCGGCGAACTTACCCCCTTCGAGCTCGAGATCCGGAGCGAGGGAGGCGCGCGGGCGATGCTGCGGATCACCGGCCAGCGGGACGGTCGGCTGGTGCAGGAGCGGCTGCAGTGAGGCTTCGAAGAATCGGCACGGAGCGTGGCTTCACGCTGATCGAGGTGTTGGTTGCCCTGGCGATCCTCGCGGTGGCGCTGGGTGCGCTGGTGAAGGCCAGTTCCGAGCACACCCGCAACACCCACTACCTGCAGGAGCGCACCCTCGCGCACTGGGTCGGGCAGAACCTCGTCGCCCGCTACGAAGCCGGTTTGCTCGCCCCCCAGCGGGGCACCGCGACCGGAACGGTGCGCCAGGCCGACCAGGACTGGGAATACCGGGTCGAAATCGGCGAAGAGCGTCCGGAAGCGCCGCTGGAGCTGCCGCCGGTGCTGCGGATCGAGGTCACCGTGTGGCCCGCGGCAGGACCGGCCACCGATCTGCGCGCACGGGTCGTGGGGTATCTGCTGCCGTGATCCGGAGGCGCGCGCGAGGATTCACCTTGCTGGAGCTGCTGATTGCGGTCGCGGTGTTCGCGGTGGTGAGCGCGGTGGCTTACGGGGGGCTGCAGGCGGTGCTGAACACCGACAGCCAGACGCGGCTGCGCGGGGATATCCTCGCCGAACTGCAGGTGGCGCTGGCGGTGCTGGAACGCGACCTGCGGCAAGTGGTTCCGGTGGAGCCGCGCGACCGCTTCGGGGATCGGCAGCCAGCCATGCGCTACAGCCCGCTGGCGACCGAGCCGGAACTGGAGCTGGTCCGTGCCGGCAGCGGTGGGGTGGACCGGCTGCGCCGGGTGGGCTGGCGCGTGACCGAGGAAGGACTGGAGCGGCGGCTTTGGGAGGCGATCGACGTCGCCGACGATCGTGAGCCGATCGCGCGCGTGTTCCTCGCGGCCCGGGAAACCGCAGGGGGTGCCGAGCCCGTGCTGATGGACCTGCGCTTCGTCGTTCCGGGCCCGCGTGGCGGGGAGATTCTCGACAGCTGGCCGCCGCTGCGTCCCACCGACCCGCCGCGCGATCTGCCGGCGCTGGTGGAGATCATCCTGGAGGTGCCGGGTCTGGGCCGCGTGGAGCGCCACCTGGCGCTGCCGGGAGGCTTGTGATGCGGCGGCAGCGCGGAGTGGCACTGATCACGGCCCTGCTGGTGGTCGCGCTGGCGGTCACCGTGGCGATCGGCATGAGCGTGCGCGACCACACGCAGGTCCAGCGCACCTCACTGGTGTTCGAACAGGATCTTGCCCGCAGCCTGCTGCTCGGCGCCGAGGTGATGGCCCTGCGGCTGCTTGAGCAGTGGCCCAACCTCGACGAGTTGCCCTGGGACGACTGCGTGTCGCCGTCGGTTCCGCTGGTGATCGACGACATCGACCTGATCGCGCGGCTGGAGAACCTGCACTGCCGCTTCAACCTGAACAGCCTCGCCCGGGCCGAGGATCCGCCGGTCGCGGCCTTCGCGGACCTGGTCGCGCGTGCCGGCGCCGAGGCGAACATCGCGGCCTGGCAGGGCGAGCAACTGGCCGCGGCGGTGCGTGACTGGATGGACCCCGAAACCGACGACCCCGGGTACCGCCTGCGCACACCGCCGGAACGCAGCGGCAACCGCCCGTTCTTGCTGGCCTCGGAGCTCAACCGGGTGCAGGGCATGACGCCCGAGATCTG
>PULL01000111.1 GCA_003550945.1 Thioalkalivibrio sp.
AGAGTGACGAGCCAGCCGAGCAGACCGGCCTTGATCATGGCCCCCGCGAGCGCCGCCGCCACCGGTACCGGGGCGGCGGCGTAGGCGAGCGGCAGGCTGAAGTGCAGCAGCGGAAGCCCCGCCTTCACGCCGAAGCCCAGCCAGAGGCTGGCGATGATCAGGTCGCGCTCAGGCGCTGCGGCGATCGCGGCGGGGAGGTCCGCGAGCAGCGGCAGCAGGGGCGCATCGGTCGCGCGCGCGGCGAGGATCAGGCCGATCAGGATCAATGCCTCGCCCAGCACCGCCAGCACCAGGTACACGCGACCCGCGCGCAGCGCGGCGTGGCTGGCGTCGTGCACGATCAGCCCGTAGGCCGCGAAGGTCATCAGCGCGAAGCTCGTGTAGAACAGCGCGACGTCCAGCGCAAGGATCAGGCCGATGTTGCCCGCCAGCGTGAACAGCCAGAACACACAGAAGCGTTCGCAGTGATCGTCCTCGCTCAGGTGTCCGCGGCCGTGGATGCCGGCCGCGAACCAGATCAGCGCGGTGAAGAACAGGAAGACCTGCGTGGTCGGCGTCATCCCGATCTGGGCGCCGAACAGCAGCCAGCTGAGTTCCACCGTCTCGCCGGGTTTTCCGAACAGGGCCAGCAGCAGCGCCGGGATCGCCGCCCAGGGAGCGATCGGGCCGATGCGCGGGCGCAGCCGCGGGAAGCTCCAGAGCACGCCCAGTGCGAACGGAACGCCGGGGGCAAGCAACAGCGCGACTGTGCCGACCAGCGAACTCATTGCAGGTACTCACGGCTGACGATCAGGTCTGCCCAGTACAGCGGGCTGAACGGCATGCCCGCGAGCACGCCGGCGGCCAGGGCAAAGGCGGCGGTCGCCAGGGTCGGGATCAGCAGCGATCCCTGCGTCTCGAAACGCCCGAGCACCTTGCCCTCGCACCACAGGCGATCCCGCTTGCGGAACCAGATGCGGTACAGGATTGGCAGGAAATACGCCGCGTTGAGCAGGCTGCTGATGATCAGCACGCCGAGCACCCAGTTCATCTGCGCCTCGAGCGCACCGATTCCCAGGTACCACTTGCTGATGAAGCCGGCCATCGGCGGGATGCCGATCATGCCGAAGGCGCCGAGGGTAAAGGCCACGCTGGTCGCGGGCATGCGCTCGCCTGCGCCGTCCAGTTCGCTGATCTTGTGCACCCCCAGCGTCTCGGCGTAGTTCCCTGCGCAGAAGAACAATGTGATCTTCATCAGGCCCTGGTGCAGCAGGTGCATCAGCCCTCCGACGGCGCCGACTGGCCCGAACAGGCTGATGCCCAGCACGATGTAGGAGACCTGGCTCACCGTCGAGAATGCCAGCCGCTTCTTCAGATCGTCCTGGGCCAGTGCGCGCAAGGACCCATAGATGATGGTGATCGACGCAGCCACCGCGAGCGGTCCGAGCAGGCCCAGCGACTGTGAGAACTCGATGCCGTAGACGTCGTAGACGACGCGGGCGATGCCGAAGGCGCCGGCCTTGACCACGGCCACCGCGTGCAGCAGCGCGCTGACGGGCGCCGGCGCAACCATTGCCATCGGCAGCCAGGCATGCAGAGGGAACAGCGCGGCCTTCACGCCGAGCCCGATCACCATCATCAGGAAGATGATGATCAGCATGGGGTGCAGCGATGGATCGAGCACTGCCAGACTGCCGCCCGGAACGAACTCGGTGTCGCCGATCAGCACGTGCAGCGCCACCACGCCGAACAGCAGCAGCGCGCCGCCGCCCAGCGTGAAGTACAGGTACACCTGCCCGGCGCGCAGCGATTCCCGCGTTCCGCGGTGCACCACCAGTGGGTAGGTCGACAGCGTCAGCAGTTCGTAGAACAGCAGGAAGGTGAAGAGGTTGCCCGCCAGCGCGATCCCGACGGTACTGGCCACGCAGAGGCTGAAGAAGCCGAAAAAGCGGCTTCGGTTCGGGGCTTTCTCCAGATAGCCGATCGCGTAGATGGTGGTGAACAGCCAGAGCAGCGAAGACAGTCCGACGAACATGATCCCCAGCGCGTCCGCGCGCAGGATGAAGTCCACGCCCTCGATGATCGTGAAACGGAACTCGTATTCGACAGCCTGGTAAACCCCCCAGATGATCCAGCCGACCAGCAGCAGCTTCAGCACCGCCGCGGCAAGGTTGACCACGGTGCGCATTACCAGCCGCGACTCAGCGAGCAGGAAGATCACACCGGAGGCGACCAGCGAGGTCGCGAGTACGCCGAGCAGGATCAGACCGTTCCAGTCCATCAGCCCATCCCCAGCATGCTGCCCATGCGCAGCCAGTGCAGCGGCAGGTGGGCGAAAAGGCCGATCACGATCGCGCTGGCGGCGAGGACCAGCGCGACCACGTCGAGCGTTAGCGGCGGCGTGACCGAGCGGTCGATCTGCGGCCCCTCACGGAAGGACATTCGGAACACCTTGAATATGTAGGCCGCGCTGAGCAGGCCGCCGAGGAACAGCACGATCAGCCACCACCACTGGCCGCTGAGGATCGCGCTGTGCAGCAGCAGCCACTTGGCGGTGAAGCCGCCGCTCGGCGGCAGCCCCATCAGGCTGACCCCGGCCAGCCCGAAGCTGAACAGGGACATCGGCCGGAACCGGCTGATCCCGACGAGGTGGCTGATCTGCGGGCTGCCGACGGCCAGGATCAGGTTGCCGGCGCTGAGAAACAGTGCGGCCTTTGCCAGCGCATGCGCGACCAGCATCATCAGCGTGCCGTCCCAGGCCAACCGCGCGGCCTCGGGGCTGGTGTTCGTGACCAGCGGGAAGAACAGGAACAGGTAGCCGATCTGGGCCACGGTGGAATAGGCGACCAGCTGCTTCAGGTGATGCTGGCGCCACGCCATCCAGCCGCCGAAGAACACAGCGCCCGCGCCAAGCACGCCCAGCAGTTGGGCGGTGAGCTCCGGCGTGACCTCGGGGCCAAGCACCAGCCACAGGCGCATCAAGATGTAGAACGAGCCCTTGATCACCAGCGCCGACAGCAGGGCGCTCACGGGTGTCAGGGCGCCGCCGTGGGCGGGCGGCAGCCACGCGTGCAGCGGAAACAGCGCGGTCTTCAGCAGCAGGCCGAGGATGATCAGCGCGAGCGCGACCTGCGTGGTCGCGTTGTTCGTGGCCGCCTCCTGCAGGCCCGCCATCGACAGCGTTCCGTACGCGCCGTAAAGCAGCGCGACCCCTAGCAGGTAGGCCAGCGAGCCGAGCAAAGCCGCGAGCAGGTAGCGCATTGCGGCCGCCAGCGCCTGCGGCGTGGCGCGCAACGCGACCATGCCGACGGCAGCCAGCCCCATCACCTCGAGGCCAACATAGAGGTTGAAGATGTCCTCCGCGAGCCAGATCCCGTTCATCCCGGCCCAGAGGAACCACAGCAGCGGCCAGAAGAAGCTGCTTGCGGGCGGGTGGTCGCGCAGGTACACGCGCGCGTACAGCGCGCTAAGGCTCGCGACCAGCGTGGTCATCAGGATCATACCTACCGCGAGCCCGTCGACCACCAGGTTGATGCCCAGCGGTGCGATCCAGTCCCCAAGGCGGTAAACCTGGGGGCCCGCCGTCGCGAGCCCGGCGAGGACATCCAGGCTGGCCGCCACCAGCAGCGGCAGCCCGATGAAAATCAGGCGTGCCCGCCACGCCGGCGCCACGAGCAGGCTGAGGATTCCCAGTGCGAGCGGCAGCGCAAACAGCAGCGGGACGGACCACAGGCCGATCACGTGTCCTCCGGCAGATCGGTGCGCCCGCTGGCGCGGTACCAGCGCCGGAACACCACCAGCGCCAGCGCGGTGGAGGCCACCGCCACCACGATTCCGGTGATCACCATCGCGTGCGGCACCGGATCAACGCCACGTCCGTCCTGGGCCAGGCCGACCAGCACCAGGAACGCGCCGCTGCCCATGATGTTGAATGCCAGCAGGCGCCGGAGCAGGTGGCGGTGGGCAATGAACCCGAACAGACCGAGCCCGAACAGCAGCACGCCGGACCAGGCGAAGACCATGTAGCCGCTGATCGCTCCGCTCACGGCTTCGGTGTCTCCTGCCTGCGCGCGTCGTCCGGGTCGTCGGCGTAGGGCGGGGTCAGCCGGAACAGGCTGATCAGTGTCAGACCGATCGAGAGGGTGAGTGTCAGTTCGATCAACAGGATCAGGGCGCCCGCGTGCTCGGCCGGGTAGGTCAGGAAGGGCACGCCCGGCAGCATCACCAGCAGCCCGATGCCGAGGAAGGTCAGCAGCCCGAGGGCGAGCCCGGCGCGCATCAGCGTGGCATTGTCCAGCCAGGCGGTGGTCACTCCGGCGAGGCGCAGCAGCACCCCGGCCGCGGCCAGCACCGCTCCGGCCTGGAACGCCCCTCCCGGCTGGTAGGAGCCGGCCCAGAGCAGGAACCCGGCAACGACCAGGATCAGCGGCAGCAGCCACGCCATCACCGCCCGGAGCAACGGGTTGTCCAGGCCCATCTGCTCCGGCCGGTCGGGCTGCGCCTCGCGCAGCGCCAGCGCCACCACCACCGCCAACAGCAGCACCGCGATCTCGAGCAGGGTGTCGTAGCTGCGGAAGTTCAGCAGTACCGCAGTGATGGGATGCTCAACCCCGCTCTCGGGCATCGCCTCGGCCACGCGCTCGGGAAGGTTTTCCTCGGGCATCGGGCGTTCCAGCACGGCCCAGCCCAGCGCAATGATCACGCCCAGGCAGAGCAGGCCGGCAAAGACCGTGCGCAGGCTCACGTCTGATCGTCCGGGTTGTCCACGCGGCTTCCGAAGGGTCGCCGCAGATAGCCCAGCGTGTCGAGCAACAGCACGCCGGTCAGGCCGGCACCGATCGCTGCCTCGGCCAGCGCGATGTCGGGGGCCTGCAGGCGCACCCAGGCCACGGCCATCAGCAGCCCGAACACGATGAACATGATCACCGCGCGAAACATGTCGCGGGCGATCAGCGCCAGCCCCGCGGTTACGCAGAGCGTGAAGCCCAGCAGCAGGTCAAGCCATGGCATCAGCCGTTCCCCCAGTTGCGGGCCTTCCAGGGGCGCAGGCCCCGGCGGCGCGCGGCCCGGGCCACGAGGTATCCGGCGGTCGCGCTGGCGAGCAGCGCCAGCCCCCAGACCAGCAGGAGCTTCAGCGCCACCGGGATGGAGTCGGCACCCAGCAGCAGGCCGAACACGATCAGGCCGAGGCCGAGGTTGTCGGCCTTGGTCAGCGCGTGGATGCGGGTGTAGACGTCCGGAAAGCGCAGGATGCCGAGCGTGCCGACGAAGAAGAAGCCGACGCCCGCCAGCAGCAGCAGCGCCTGGAGCAGGTCGATCAGGATCATGTTGGAGGATCCTCCTCGGTCCCGTCTTCCGGTTCCCGGCGCCAGACCCGCGCAACGAAGGCCAGCACCGCCATCACTGCCAGTAGCGCGAGCACCAGCGCGACATCCCTGAGCGCGGGCATCTGCTGCAGTTCGGCTAGGACCAACAGCAGGCCCACACCGGTGGTGCCGAAAAGCTGGGCCGCGAGCATGCGGTCGGCGATGGTCGGGCCCCGCCAGATGCGGATCAGTCCCAGCGCGAGGGTCAGCAACAGCAGCAGTGCGACGGTTTCGAGCAGCCAGGTCATGACGAGCGGACCTGTCCGGTCGGGCGCATTTCGACCCGGAAAAGCCGCGCAAGCTGCGTCTCCGTCTCGCGCACGCTGCCCGCCACGTCGAGCCGGGAATCGAGGCAATGCACTTCGAGGATGCGGTCCTGGTGCAGCCGTACGCTCAGCGTTCCCGGCAGCAGGCTGATGGTCAGCATCAGCCACCAGGTGGGAGCGCCGGGTGGCAGCGCCAGCGGCAGGCGCAGGATTTCCGGTTGCAGCGGCAGCCCCGGGCTCAGGGTGCGCCTCGCGACGTCCCAGCCGGCCAGCAGGGACTGCCACAGGAAGAAGCCGGCAAAGTGCGGGATGCGCTGCGGGCGCAGCAGGAAACGGCCCGGCGGCGTAAGCCACAGGCTCACCGACGCGGCGACGATCGCCAGCGGGAGACCGAACCACCAGTCACTGTTGCTGCCGCTCAGGATCCACCAGGCAGCGAGCAGGATTCCGAGCCGCAGGAAGTAGGTGCTGACCCAGGACAAGCGGCCCGCTGCATGCCTTTGCTCTGTCATCGCGCTCCATCGTGCATGGACGCGCCGTATTATCCAACAGTTTCGGGACGCCGGCCTAGCCGGCAATCCCCCTGTCCGATGCGGTGGATCATAAAGCCGCCCGCACCGCTGGCACAGAATCAGGCCCTCGACCCCCCGGAAAATCAACCGCCTACATAGGAGTAATCCCATGCGCACCGCGATCATTGGCGCCGGCATCAGTGGATTGACTACGGCTTTTTACCTCGAAAAGGCCCGTTCCGATCGAGAAATTCATATGTTTGATGCCGAACCGATGCCTGGCGGCACGATGCGGACGGACACCCTGAACGGGTTCCACTTCGAGGCGGGGGGCAACGGGTTCCTGACCAACAAGCCCGACAGCATGCAACTGGTGAAGGATTCCGGGGCGGAAGATCTGCTGTTGCCCAGTTCGGATGCGGCGCGCAAGCGTTATATCTACACCGACCAGCTGCACCGGCTGCCCGAAGCACCTTTGCCCTTTCTGGCGACGCGCCTGATCGGCACGGGGGCGAAGCTCCGGCTGGCCGGAGAGTTTTTCGTCCGGAAGCGGCGGGAGCAGGGCGAGGAGACGTTGCAGGCCTTTGGCTACCGGCGCGTCGGCAAGGAGTTCACAGATGTTTTTCTCGACGCGATGACCGCGGGGATTTACGCGACCACGCCCGACCGGGTCTCGGTGAATGCCGCGTTCCCACTGGTGGTGCGCCTGGAGCAGGAACACGGCGGACTGTTCAAGGGGATGCTCGCGCGGCGCAAGAAGCAGGCGGGTCCAGGGGGGATCCTGATGAGTTTCAAGGGTGGGGTCGGAAGTTTCATCGCGCACCTGCAGCGGGCGATCCAGGCCGAGTGGCACTTCGGCGCGCCGGTGACCGAGGTCACCCGTGAAGACGGCGGCTACCGCCTGCGAGCGGGCGACTACGAGGGCGTCTTCGACCAGGTGGTGATCAGCACGCAGGCGCATGCGGCTGCCGCGATGCTGCAGGGGATGGACGCCGAGCTCGCGAAGAGACTGGCTGACATCGAGTACTCGCCGGTGGCGGTGGTCGGGTTGGGTTGGAAGCAACTGGATCACCCGCTCGACGGTTTCGGGCTGCTGACTACGACCAGCGCGAAGCTGCCGGTGCTCGGTGTGCTTTGGGACAGCAGCATCTTCCCGGACCGCGCGCCGGAGGGCTCGAAAAGCGTGCGCGTGATGATCGGAGGGCAGCGCGACCCCCAGCTCGTGCAACAGGACGAGGCCGGGTTGATCCGAACCGCGCGCGATGGGGTTCGCATCACGATGGGCGTGGAGAAGGAGCCGGACGTGACCTTCGTGCAGCGCTGGGACAACGGAATTCCGTCCTATCGCGTTGGGCACATCGCCGCGGTGGACGCGATTTTCGATCACCTCGGGCAGTATCCGGGCCTGCACCTCGGTGGCAACGCCTACCGCGGGATCGCGATGAACGACTG